>WFQZ01000215.1 GCA_015486785.1 Thermoflexales bacterium | reverse complement strand
CGTCTGTGACGCTTACGACGGAAGCACGCAATTCTTCGCCCAGAGCATCGATCGGGCGTGGAGCGCGGGCATCGCCGTGTTCGCCGCATCGGGCAACGGCGGCGAGGCGCAAGCGTTGGCCTTACCGGCCTGCACCGCTCACGCCATCGCCGTGGGCAGCGTGTACGCCTCCGACATCGGCCCGCGCTCCACGCCCGGTCGATGCTCTGGGCGAAGAATTGCGTGCTTCCGTCGTAAGCGTCACAGACGCCGTTGTAACTCCCGCCGCCCAAGCTCAAGTTGAGCACTTTGACGTGCAGCGTATCTTGGTGCGCCACCACCCAGTCAATCCCGGCCACCACGTCCGAGTTCCAGCCGGTGCCGTGATCGTCCATCACCCGCACCACCACCAGGTTGGCCCCAGGAGCGACGCCCACCGGCCCGACCTGGCCGCGTCCGGCCAAGATTCCGGCGACGACCGTACCGTGTCCGCTGCCGTCTTGCGCCGAATCGCTTTCCTTGGTGTTGTTCGGCGGGCAACTGTTTTCCGTAAAACAGTGCTGCGCGATGATCGCCCCGGCGAAGTCGGGATGATTCACGTCGATGCCGGTATCAATCACCGCCACGTTGACCCCCGCGCCGCTCAAGCCGTACTCGGCGCGGGCCTGATCGGCGCGGATGAGGGCGTCGCTTTCCGCGCTCTGCACGTAAATCTTGTGGTCGGCGATGATTCGGCGCACCTGCGGCGACTGTCGCAGTGCGTGCAGTCCTTCCTTTGTTACCGTCATCGCCAGCGCGGGCAACGTCTGGTAGCGGTGATTCAACTGCGCGTCCTGCGGGGAGACGCGGTTCAAGGTCGCCTCCTGGACGGTGGCGATCTGGGCTACGCTGCTTTGCACGCCTTCCGCAATCACGGGCGAGTTCAGCAGCACGATCACGCGCGTTTTGGCCGTCGGCGTCTGGCCGAAGAGGTGCAAGATCGCATTTTCAACTTGCGGCCCGGAGCCGTTGGCGGCAACGGGCGTGTGCGTGGTCAACAGTAACAGCGTGGCAAGCAGCAAGACGAAGCCTTTGCGGGCAAAGTTGGGCAAAATCATAGAGATTCTCCGCGTATAAGTTTCTGGGTTTGTGCAAGTTTAACCATAGTGTAACAGAAATCACCTGGAATGCAGTTACAGAAAAGTTACAGCGGGCAAGGGCTACGGTTGACGGAGCACGAGCGGCAAAAATACTTGTCCGTTGAGCACATGCACTTCCACCGGGGCGTATTGCTGCAAGATGATCGTATCGCTGCCGCCGGAAAGCTGCATCGTGGCGGTGATCCGCCCGTGGCCGGCCCGGAGCGGCGCGGTGAACCAGCCTTGGGCGGTGATCTGCCCGATGCTGCTGCTCCAGGTGATGGGCGTGGGGGCGGTGGTGGGATTCCCGTAGGCGTCAAGCGGCGTGGCGTGCATTTGGACGCCTTGTCCCGCCAGCACGGTGAGTTGCGCCGGGGTGACGGTGAGCGTGACCGGCTCGCCGGCCGTCACCGTCACGCGGACGGGCGTGCTGAAGGTGCCGGCGTGTGCCGTCAGCGTGACGACGCCCGTGGTGGTCGGCGCGGTGTAGGTGCGCGTGAGCGGCTGCCCGGCGCAAGTCCACGTGGGGGAGAAGGGGAACGTCTGCCCGAAGCGCGTCGTGCCGCTGGCGGCGAAGGTCGCTTGCAAGTCCATTTCCGCGCCCGCCCGTAGCTGGACGGCGGCGGGATTCACGCGCAGCGATTGCCACCAGGGGAATTGCACCGCCGGATCGCCCAGCAAGGTGTAGGTTCGCGCGGCGTAAGAGGCGTCAATGGCCCGCCGCCCGATCTGCGTCAGGCGGCCCAGCTCAAAGACGCCGCCTTCAAATGCGGCATGATACATCGCGCGGGCCAAGGATCGTTCGTCGTTCGCGTACCCCAATCCCGCCGGGCCGAAGGCGGCGATGGCGCCGGAAGCGGTGACCACGGTGGTGGCCCATTCGCCGATAGAGCGTACATCCTCCGCGCCGGAGACGGGATACTGCGGCGGAAACATCCAGTAGCCATCCCAGCAATCCAGCGAGAGCAAGAAGGGCAGTTTGGAGGTGGTGATCTGGGCTACTTGGGTGTTGAGCAGAAAGTGCTCGTGCCCCCAGCGGTGGATCGACCCGTGCCCGGCGTAGGTGAGCCAGGCGGCTCCGGCGTTCCATCCGGCGGTGATGGCGTGGGTCTCGGTGGGGCAAGGCGTGAAGTTCGGGCGGCCATCCTCGTGGCAGGCATCGGCCATGTATGCCG
>WFQZ01000214.1 GCA_015486785.1 Thermoflexales bacterium | reverse complement strand
GCGTGGGGCTGGGTGTGACCGTGGGGCTGGGCGTCGCCGTGGGCAAGGGCGTTTCTGTGGTTGTGGCCTCGCCGGTGATGACCAACTCCGGCGTGGCGGTGGGCAGTAGTTGCGGCTCTAGCAGTAGTACCGCTGCCGCCGCCATCAGCAAACAGGCAATTGCGCCGCCGATGACCAGCAAGAGGGTGACTTTGGTGCTTTGTCGGTCTTGCATTGGGACTCCTTTCATAGGCTTGTTCGTATCTTGCGGTGAGTATAACCAGAAATTTGGGGTAACACAAGGCAAACAAAGCTGGCGATTCTTGCTCCGCGTGCGCTTCGGGTTATCATGCCGCCTCGGTGCTAATTTTAAGGAGGCGTTTTGAGTACACGAGAATCGGTTAAAGAGACCATTGCTCCGCCGGAGCGGGCGTATTTGGTGGGTGTGGAGTGGAGTTCCTTTCCCAAGGGAAAGTATAAGTCCGGTGCTTGGCCCGCCGCCGAATCGCTGTTGGAGCTGGAGCGTTTGGCCGATACCGCCGGGCTGGATGTGGTGGGGCAGATGATCCAGAAGCGCGAGCGTCCTCATCCGGCGACGTTCGTGGGCAGCGGCAAGGCGGATGAGATCGCGGAGATGGTGCGTGCTCTGGAGGTGGACGTGGTGATCTTTGACGACGAGTTGACGCCGCGCCATCAGCGGGAGTTGGAGCGCATCTTCGGGTCGCAGGTGAAGGTGTTGGATCGCACCGGCTTGATTCTGGACATCTTCGCGCAGCACGCGCACACCAGCGAGGGCGTGTTGCAGGTGGAGTTGGCGCAGTACGAGTACCGTTTGCCGCGCTTGACGCGCACGTGGACCGAGGCGGCTTACACGCGGCAAGCCGGAGGCCGCGCGGGTGGGGCGACCGGCGGCGTGGGCTTGCGCGGGCCGGGCGAGACGAAGTTGGAAACGGATCGCCGGGTCATTCGGCGGCGCATCGCGCAGCTCAAGCGGGAGTTGGAGCACGTGCGGGCGCATCGCGCCCGGCATCGGGCGCAGCGGCGGCGCAGCGGCTTGCCGACGGTCGCGCTGGTGGGCTACACCAACGCCGGCAAGTCCACCTTGCTCAACACGCTCAGCGGGGCGGATGTGTACATCGCCGATCAACTGTTTGCCACGCTTGATCCCACCACGCGGCGGGTGGAACTCCCCGGCGGGACGATTGTCCTGGTCACAGACACGGTAGGCTTCATCCAAAAGTTGCCCACGCAACTGGTGGCGGCTTTCCGCGCCACGCTGGAAGAGGTGGTGGAGGCGGATTTGCTGCTTCACGTCAGCGACGCCAGCCATCCCAGGGTGCTCCAGCAATCCCGCGCCGTCTATCAGACTTTGCGCGAGATCCACGCCGAGGACTTGCCGGTGATCAACGTGCTCAACAAAATCGACCGCCTGCCCGATCCCGAAGTGGCGATCCGCGCCCTGGATTCTTTGCCCGACAGCGTCGCCATCTCCGCGCTGACCGGTCAGGGCATTGATGATCTCAAGGCGCACATTGAGGCGGTCTTGGAATCCGAAATGCGCCCCTTCCAGATTCTGATCCCCTTTTCGCGGGGCGATCTGGTGAGCTTGTATCACGAGCACGGCTTGATTGAGGAAGAACAGCACGGGGCCAACGGCACGCTCATCCGGGGCCGCTTGCCGCAGCATCTCATCCCGATGTTTGAGGGGCAAATCCGATGAGCCGCAAAGACCATTGGCGCAAGCATCAGCAGCGAGACCGGTTCTTCCAGCAGGCCAAGAGTGACGGCTACCGCGCCCGTTCGGCCTACAAACTGCTGCAAATCCAGGAAAAATTCCACGTGATGCGGCGCGGCGATGTGGTGATCGACTTGGGCGCGGCCCCCGGCTCCTGGTCGCAGGTGGCGGCGCGGCTGGTGGGGAAGAAGGGGCGCGTGGTGGCGTTGGATTTGCAGGAAATCGCCCCCATCCCCGGCGTGATCGTGCTGCAAGGCGATATGACCTCGCCGGAGGTGCAGGCGCAAGCCATCGCGGCGGCCGGCGGGCCGGTGGATGTGGTGCTCAGCGATGCCGCGCCCTTCACCACCGGCGTGAAGCTGCGCGACCACGTCCTTTCGATGGAACTGGGGCACGCGGCTTTGGAAGTGGCGCGGCAAGTGTTGCGCCCCGGCGGTAACTTGGTGATCAAGGTCTTCCAGGGCGAGGACTTGCCGCCGCTGGTGCGGGCGGTGAAGCTGGCGTTTCATCCGGTGAAGTTGCACGTCCCGCCGGCCACGCGCAAGGAGAGCTGGGAACAGTTCATTGTAGCCCAAGGATTCAAAGGAAAACGGTAGGAGGGGCGATGAAGTATCGTTTGTTGGCGGTGATGGCACTCATTTTGTTAGGGTTGGGCATAATGGCCGGTTACGAGGATTGGCTGCCGCAAGCACAAGCCCTCGGCGTGACGCCGACTCTCACGATGCGCCCCACGGCTACCCAGACGACGCTTCCGCCCACGCCGACGCCGACGCTCACGCCGATCCCCACGGCCACGCCTACCCCGACTATCACCCCGACGCCCACGTCCACCCCGACGCCCACGCCCGATATGTCGGAGTTGACGCGGCGGCTGGCCGAGGATGCCGAGCTGCGGGCGGCGATTTGTCAGCCGGATGAGGCGATCACCCCGCACCAAGGGCAAGTGATCGTGCCGATCTTCCTCTATCACTTTGTGGGGCGGGCTAATCTGGAGGATGCCGAGCATCACAGCAAAACGCGCTATGACGTATCGCGGGCCGATTTCGACGCGCAGTTGGCCTTGTTGCGCCGTTTGGGCTATCACACAGTGACCATTGACCAGGTGGTGGCCGCGATCCACGGGCAGACGCCTTTGCCTCCGCGCCCCATCGCGCTCACGATTGACGATGGCTGGGTTGAGCAATACACCAACATCCTGCCGCTGCTGCAAAAGTATGGCATGGTGGCTACGTACTACATCCCCAGCACTTACCCGGTGGGCGGGCGGTTCATCACTTGGGCGCAGTTGCAGGAAATCGCGGATGCCGGGATGCAGATCGGTTCGCACACCCGCAAGCACGTGGATTTGACCGCCGTGGACGCGCAAACCGCGTGGTATGAGCTGACCGATTCCAAGGCCACGCTGGAGGCGCATTTGGGCATCACCATCACCAGCCTTTCGTATCCCTACGCCAACTATTCCCCGGCGGTGATCGCGATGGTGAAGAAGGCCGGGTACACGTCCGCCGTGGCGATGGGGCCGACCGTGCGCCAGAGTGAAGCCTCGCTCTACCGCCTTAACCGCACCGAGATCTTCGGCACGCGCACGCTGGCGGATTTTGTGGAGCGGTTGCCCTGGCGTGGTCAAGGCAGCGATCTGTGCCCGTCGACGACCGTCACCCCGACGCCGTAGGCGTGAACGGAGGAGCTTGGCTATGATCCCTGAAGAGCTGCACTTACGTAACTTCCTTTCGCACCGCGAAACCTCGTTGGACTTGCGCCGTTTTCACGTCGCCAGCTTGATGGGGCACAACGGCGCGGGCAAATCCGCGCTGCTGGACGCGATCACCTGGGCCGTGTGGGGCAAGTCGCGCGTTTCCCACGGCCACGAGGAGGAGTTGATCTACCACGGGGAAGCGGCGGTGGAGGTGGAGTATCTGTTTCGGATTCCGTACCAGAACGGCGAGGAACGCCGCTTCCGCATCCTACGCCGCAAGGAAAAGCACGGGCGTTCATCCAAGACGGTGTTGGATTTTCAGGTTCAGACGCAAGGCACGTGGCGGATTCTCACGCAATCCAGTGTGCGCGGCACACAAGCCCTCATCGTGGAGCAGTTGCGGCTGGATTACGATACCTTCGTCAACTCGGCGTACCTGCGTCAGGGGCACGCCGATGAGTTCACTGTGCAGAATCCCGCCGACCGCAAGCGCGTCTTGAGTGCCATCCTGGGGCTGGATCGCTGGCAGCTTTACCGTGAGCGGGCCAAATCACGCCTGGACGAGGCGCGAGGGACGCAGCAGGGGCTTGAGCAGCAGTTGGAGCGGATCGCGGCGGACTTGGCGCAGCGTCCTCAGTATGAAGCCGCGCTGCAACAGGCGCAAGCGCGGCTGGACGAGGCGGAGGCGCGTCAGCAGGCGATCCAAGCGCAGGTGGACGCGCTGCACCAAGTGCAGATTCAGCTATCGGGGGTCAAGCGGTCGTTGGCGGATTTGACGCCGCGCTTGGAGCAGGCGCGGGAGCGACAAGCGGCGTTGCGCCGTGAGCGGGAGGAGTACGAGGCGCAGCGCGATTATTACGGGCAGTTGGTGGCGCAGGCCGAGACTATCGAGGCGAACTACCGCGCCTATCAAGCCGCGCGGGCCGAGGCGCAGACCTTCGAGGCGCAGTTGCGGCAAGTGGCGCAGAAACGGGCGGAGTTGACGCAGTACGAGCGGGCGATTGCCCAGGCGCGGACGGCGTTGGAGCAGCAGCGTTACGACTTGGAGCAGCGCAGTTCGCGCCTGGAGCGGGAGATCGCTGCGGAGCGTGAATCGTTGCTCAATCAGTTGCGGGTTGCCGAGCAGCAGGAACGGGCGTGTGAGCGTGAGTTGACCTCGGCGCGAGAGTCGCTGCGGGCGCAGCTCCGTCAGGCGGAGCAGGACGAGGCGCGATGGGCGCAAGAGCTGGCGGATGCGCGGCGTGCGCTGGAGCGCGACATCGCCGAACGTCAGACGCAGATCGCGGTGCAAGAGGAGCGGTTGGCCACGGAGTCGCTGCGGGCGGAGTTGCAGGCGGCTCAAGCATCTCTGGCGGAGTTGGAGGCGGTGGCGCAATCGCTGGACGAGGCGCGGGATACGGCGCAGGCCGCCGCGTTGGAGATTGAACGATTGCAGGAGCACAATCGCCAGCTCACCAAGCAGATCTCCGAGAGCAAGAAGCAGCGGCAGAGTTTGGACCTCGCCACGGCGGTTTGTCCGCTGTGCCGTCAGCCGCTCACGGCGGAGCACCGCACGCAGTTGTTGCGCGATCTCACGGACACCGAGCGCGAGTTGAAGGCGCAGAAGCAGGCGCAGCGGGCGCAGATCAAGCAACTGCGGGCGGAGATTGCCGCGCAGGAGTCGCGCATCGCCGAGGCCGAGCAGTTGCTCCGGCAGCGGGATGCGCGGGCGCGGCGGGTGGCGCGATTGCAACAGCAGCTCGAACAGGGGGCGGCGGCTCAAGATCGCATCGCCGCGCTGCGGGCTGAGATCGCTGCGCTGGAGGCGCGTTTGGCAGCGCAGGACTTCGGCGCAGATGCGCGGGAGGCTTTGGCGGCGGTGCAGGCACGGCGGGAAAAGCTCGCCGCGCACCTGGAGCGCGAACAGTACGGGGATGAGATCCGCGAGCGGCTGCAGGCGGCGCAGGCGCGGCAGACCGAGTTGCGTCAGGTGTTGGAGGCGGAGTCTTTCGCGCAGCAGGCTCGTGCCGCCCGACGTGAAGTGCGGTTGGCGTTGGACGAGGTGACGGCTCGCTTGGAGCGGGGGGATTACGCGGCAGAAGCTCGCGCCGCGCGGGAACAGGTGCAGGCGGCCATTGACGCCATCGGCTACGACGAGGCGGCGCATGCCCGCTTGCGGGAGTCGCTGGCGCGGCTGCAAGCGGCGGAGCAGGACTTCCAGGAGTTGGAGAAGGCGCGATTGAGCATCCAGGCGGCGGAGGAGGCGTTGCGTCATTTGCAGGAGACTTGGGACGTGCAGTCCCAGCACATCGCCGCGCTGGAGGCGGAGCGTCGCACCCGGCAAGCGGAGTTTGACGAGTTGCAAGCCAAGCTCCGTGATCTGCCGCGCTTGGAGCAGTCGTTGGCGCAGGTGCGGCAGCAAGTGACCCGCGCCCATCAAGCCGTGGCGGTGGCGCAACAGAGCCTCGCGGCTCTGGAGACGCTCGTCCGGCGGCAGGAGCGGTTACGGCGGGAACAGGACGCGCTGGCGGCGCGGATCGGGCGGCTGGTGGAGCTGCGGAATGCTTTTGGGGTCAACGGCATTCCGGCGATGCTCATTGAGCATGCGCTGCCGACGCTGGAGGTGGAGGCGAACCACATTTTGGATCGGCTCTCGGATGGGCGGATGCGCGTGCGCTTCGAGACGCAGCGGGAGACGAAGAGCAAGACGCTGCGCGAAACGCTGGACATCATCATCAGTGATGAGAAGGGGCAGCGGCCCTATGAGAATTTCTCCGGCGGGGAGCAGTTTCGCATCAATTTCGCCATTCGGGTGGCGTTGTCGCGTCTGCTGGCGCAGCGATCCGGGGTGCGGCTGCGCTCGCTCTTTGTGGATGAAGGGTTCGGCTCGCTCGATGCGCTGGGACGGCAGCGGCTGGTCTCGGCCATCCGCGCTATCCGGGATGAGTTCGATTTGATTTTGGTGATCACTCACGTGGAGGAGTTGCGGGATGCTTTCCCTGTGCGGATCGAGGTGCGCAAGCAGGACGGCATGTCCGTGGTGGAGG
>WFQZ01000213.1 GCA_015486785.1 Thermoflexales bacterium | reverse complement strand
TTCCTCACCGAGACCACGCCGCAACGGTGGGCGGAGACTTTGACGCAGGTGCTGGACGGCGCGGGGCACATTGAGGAGCGCACGATGTTGCGCGTCATCCTGCTGCGCGACGGTCAGCCGGTGGTGCAGCGCGACGCGCTCAACGATGTGGTGGCGGGGCGCGGCGGCGTAGCCCGCACCGTTCATCTGGCCGTGGAGATCGGGGGCGTTCCCCTCACCACCTACGTGTGCGACGGTTTGATCATCGCCACGGCCACCGGCTCGACCGCTTACGCCTACGCCGTCGGCGGCCCGGTGCTCCCCCCGTGGCTGGATAACTTGATCCTCGTCCCCACGGCGGCGCACCTCAGCTTTGATCGGCCCTTGGTGCTGCATCCGGCCTCGGAAATCGACCTCTCGCTCCGGACGAGCTTGCCCGGCTTGTTGACCGTTGACGGTTTGCCCGCCGGTCGCCTGGAGCCAGGGGATCGGGTGCAGGTGACGCGCAGCCCCTTCCGCGCCGGTTTCCTGCGGCTGCGTCCCTCCGCCGAGTTTTTCAGAACCTTAGTCACGCGCTTGCACCCGCGTCATTCTTAGGAGTCACTATGGCAGAAGACCAAATCTTGCACTGCTACCGTCATCCCGATGTGGAAACCTCGCTACGTTGTTACCGCTGCGGCAACCCGATTTGTATCAAGTGTGCCGTCCGCACGCCGGTAGGCTATCTGTGCCCCGATTGCCAACGAGGCATCAAGAAGCGGTTCACCACCGCCCGGTACAGCGATTATGTGATCGCCGCGCTGGTCTCGCTGGTGCTGGGCGGATTGGCCGGGTGGCTGCCCTTGGCCGGATGGCTCACCATCCTGCTCTCGCCGTTGGCGGGCACGCTGATCGCCTCGCTGGTCAACAAGCTGATCGCGCACCGTTACGGCGAGTGGATTTGGCTGGTCGTGGCGGCGAGCATCGTCGTGGGCGGGCTGCCTCTCCTGGGGTTGCTCTTGCTTGCCGGTTACCACGGCTTGACTTTGCTGTGGATCATCATGCATCAGGTGCTGGCGATCAGCTCGGCGATGGCTATCCTGCGTTTGAAGTGATGAGGCTATGAATTCTCAATACCCCGATTTTCTCAAGGAAGAACTCCAGGCCGTTGAGTCGTTGCTGCTGGAAACTCATCCCGATGTGAAAACGCACCCGCACGTTCCGCCGCAGGTGATGGCGGCGATTCGGCGGCTGATTCGGAACGGCGGCAAGCGGCTGCGTCCCGCGCTGGTGCTGCTTTCGGCGCACCTGTGCGGCGCGGAGGTCGCTCCGGCGATTTCGGTGGCGGCTGCGATTGAGATGCTGCACACGGCCACGCTCATCCACGATGACTTGATCGACCAATCCCGCCTGCGGCGCAATCATCCCACGCTCAACGCCGAATGGTCGGCGGCGGCCACCATCCTCACCGGCGACCTGGCCTTCGCGTGGGCCTCGCGGCTGGTGGCGGCCAGCCGCAATCCGCAGATGGTGGCGCAGATGGCGGCCACGCTGGAGACGATCTGCGGCGGGGAGCTGCGGCAGTTGTTCGACGGGCGGGGCAAAATCCCCACGCGGGCGGAGTACGAGCAGCGCATTTACGCCAAAACCGCCTCGCTCTTTGTCCTGGCGACGCAGGCGGGCGCGATTCTGGCGCACCGTCCGGCGGCGGAGCTGGACGCGCTGACCCGCTTTGGGCAGCACCTGGGGCAGGCGTTCCAGATAGCCGATGATGTGTTGGACTTTATGGGGCAAGAGGCGGTGTTGGGCAAGCCGGTGGGCAGCGATCTGCGGCAAGGGCTGATCACGCTGCCGGTGATCCACTACGCCCAGGCGCATCCCGATGACCCGCACCTGCGGGCGGTGCTGGATCGCACCGCCGATGAAGAGACGCTGCTTGCTCTGCTGGCGGACTTGCGCCGCTCCGATGCGGCGGCTTGGGCGATGGCGCAGGCCGAAGCGGAAGTCTCGGCGGCCCTGGACGCGCTCGTCTATTTCTCCGATAGTCCCGCCCGGCAGACGATGGCCGCGATTGCGCAGCGAGCTATCGCCCGCCGTTTCTAAATCCGCGTGGCAGGGATGGCCGCCCCGACCGTTCGCCGCAAGCTCGCGCCGGGCACGGGGCTGACGGTGGTCACGGCGATGCTGGTCGGCGGCGGCGTCGGGCTGATCGCGGTGGGATACCGTTTCCTGCTGGAGTCCACGACCTCCCTGGCCTTTGATACCCTGTTCCCCCGGCTGCGTGCGCTGCTGGGGCCGGGCGCGGTGCTGTTGCTCCCCTTCGTCGGCGGGCTGATCGCCGGTGGCTTGCTCCACACGCTGGCGCGGGACGCCAAAGGCCACGGCGTCCCGGAGGTGATGGAGGCGGTCGCCCTGCGCGGCGGGCGCATCCGCCCGGCGATTATGATGAACGCGCTGGCCTCGGTGTTCACCATCGGTTTTGGCGGCTCGGCGGGACGGGTTGCGCCGGTGGTGCAGTTCGGCTCCGGGTGGGGCTTCATCGTGGGGCATGTGCTCCGCGTGCCGCCGGATCGGTTGCGCAACCTGGTGGCCTGCGGGGCGGCGGCGGGCATCGCGGTGACGTTCAACGCGCCGTTGGCCGGGGTGTTCTTCGCCCTGGAGGTCATCTTGGACGAGGTGGAGACGCACACTTTTTCCACCATCGTCCTGGCCTCGGTGACCGGCAGTGTGGTGGGGCGGCTCTTCTTGCGCGATAGTCCGGTGTTCGTCGCGCCGGACTACGCGCCGGTCAGCTCTGCCGAGTTGCTGTTTTACGTGGGGTTGGGCGGCGTGCTGGCCCTCGGCGGCGTGGCCTTCATCCGCCTGCTGGACTTGGTGACGGCGTACTTCAGCCGTCTGCGCTGGTGGCCGCCGCTTCTGCCGGCGGCGGGCGGCGGGCTGCTGGGCGTGCTGGCGTTGGCCTTCCCCCAGGTGCTGGGGATGGGGATGCGCACGGTGGACGCGGCTTTGTACTCCTCCCTTTCCTGGCAGTTGATGCTGCTTTTAGGCCCGGCGAAGATCGTGGCGACGGCGTTCACCCTCGGCTCCGGCGGCGCGGGCGGGGTCTTCGCCCCGGCGTTGTTCATCGGGGCGATGCTCGGCGGGGCTTACGGCCGGGGTGTGCATCAATGGTTCCCCGCGCTTAGTGCGCCCGCCGGCAGTTACGCGATGATCGGGATGGCCGGGCTGTTTGCCGCTGCTTCCCGCGCTCCCATCACCTCCATTTTGATGCTCTTTGAGATGACGCGCGACGTGCACATCTTGTTGCCCGCGCTGCTCACCACCGGCGTCAGCGTGGCGGTGGCGGCGTGGCTGGAGCCGGAAAGCATCTACACGCGCAAGCTGGCCAAGGCGGGGATTGATCTGCGCGTGTTCCGGCGGGTGAATTTGATGCAGGTGTTGACCGTGGCCGAGGCAATGACCCCGGCGGAGCAATGTCATTTCGTCACCCGCGCGACGCCGCTTTCCGAGTTGGCGGCGTGGTTCGCGCAACATTCGCGGCGCGGAGTGGCGGTGCTGGCTACGTCCGGCGAGTTGGTCGGCGTGGTCACGCTGTCGGATTTGCGGCGGGCGGATGAGGGGACTTTGACCGTGGGGGAGATTTGCACCACCGATGTGCAGGTGGCGTTCTCCGACGAGAGTTTGGAGGATGCTTTGGAACACTTCGCGCGGTTGGACGTGGCGCAATTGCCGGTGGTGCTGCGGCACGCGCCGCGCACTTGGGTGGGCATGCTGGAGCGGGCCGACATTATCCGTGCTTACGCCCGCGCCACGCACGATGTGACGTTGCACCGCCGGCGGGTGGAGCTGCTGCGGCTGCAACGGGATAGCGGGGCGCAGATGATCTCGGTGACGCTGCGGGAGCAGGATCGCGCTTGCGGGCTGCGGCTGCGGGAGTTGCGCTTGCCGGAGGATTGTTTGTTGGTCTCGATTCGCCGGGGGCGGGAGACGATCATTCCGCGCGGCGAGACGCGCTTGCTGGCCGGAGATCGGCTGGCGTTGTTCGTACATCCCTCGCGCGAGTCGGCCATCCGCCGGATGCTCAGGCACGGCCCCGACCGGCGTTCCCCCGACGCTCCGCTCACCCGCCGCCTGCACATTGAGTTGCCGCCTCAGGCCGCTGCCGTGGGTCTCACTTTGCGGGAGCTGCACTTGCCCGATTCGTGCATCATCACCGCGATCTTCCGGCAGGGGCGGATTGTCATTCCCCGGGGCGATACGGTGCTGGCTGCCGGAGATCGGCTGGAGGTGCTGGTGGCTGCGGCGGAGGCGGCGCAGGTGCAGCAGCGGCTCACGCGCTCGCGGGCGTGAGCTACGGGATTTCGCGCGGCTGGGGGATGCCGTGGGCCAGCAGTTGCACGCTGCGCACCGAAAGCGGCGCGAGCAGTCCCCAGGTCAGCAGGAACAGCAGGGCCGGAAGCAGGACGTTGAGCGCGAGGAGTGCCGCCAGCACCACGCTCAGCAGGAGCACGAACGCCGGATGATGGATCATCAGATGCGCCGCGCCCTTCAGGCTATCCCGCAACGAGGCGTCGTGCAGGGTTTGCCATCCGGCCACCAGCAGGCTGTAGACGAGCCACAGCAGCCCCAAGGCCACCGTTCCACCCAGCAAAACGTCATACGTGGCGGGCGGCGCGAAGGGCGGCAGCGGCACCGTGTGCCGGCTGTAGGCCAGCAGGTTGAAGGCGATCACGCTTCCGACGAGCAGATTGAGCCAAGTCAGCTTCCACTGGCGGAGCGCGGTTTGGTAGGCGTAATGTCCCATCGCCCGGAAGCTGAGCGGTTCTTCGTAAGCGGTCTGCCGGGCCGCCCACCACACGCTCCCCAGCAAGGGCGGCGTCAGCAGCACCAGCGGCAGCAGTAACATCGCGGCCATATTGCCGCCCACCAGGTACAACATCTGCTCGAAGAAATCGCGCCCGCTCAGCCGCAGCACCTTGATCCACAAGGCCGCGTCCGAGTGCGGCGCGGAGTCGTACTCAATCCAGCGCGGCTGAGACATCAGCGCACCACCGGAAACAGGTACAAGGAGAATCCAAACGCGCCGATCCCCACCAACACCCCCAGCGTGACTTGCCAAGGGGTGTGCCGTTTGAGCACCACCCGCGACCATCCCACCAGCGGCACCATCAGCCAGATCGGCCAGGCTCGCCATCCCAGCAGGTACATCGTCATCATCGCCATGCCGGAGATCGCGGTGCTGTGGACGCTGATCTTCCAACTGAGCGTGATGAGGTACAGGATCGTGCCTTGCACCAAGGCCGCTTCGGCCAGCAGTTGCAGAGTCGCCGGAGCGCGTCCCAGGTACATAGCAGTCCAAGCGATCACCAATCCCAGCAAGGTGATGAGGAAGGGCTTGTTCCGCTGCTCGCGCAATTGGATTTCCATATCGGTGACGTGCTCCTGGCGCACGAGGCGGTAGAGGTATAACAAAGGAAGGATCATCCCCAGCAGCAGGAACAATCCGCCCCAAAGCCATCTGTGGGGATCGGGCAGGCGGATGCCGATGAGCACCAGAACCGCCAGCGTCACGGCGGGCGGGCCGCCAATCTGCGAAATCCAGTAGGCCAGGCGTTCCTTGGGCGTGGTGGGGTGGAAGACTACGTCATTGGCCAGTAATTCCCCCAAGGTGACTTCGTGGGGTTGATTTTCCGATAGCGACATTGTGAGACCTCCGATAGGTTGATGTGCGGCCTGCATTATCCACGAATCTCTTGGCAATGGAAGCGCGGTTGCTGAGAGCGTCACGAGTTTGGGACATAATTCTGGGGTGTCTTCAAAGGCCAGGCGACGCTCAGACCGGCGCAAAGAGAAGCCATCGGTACCCGGCTGATGTCATAACCGGCCAACTCTAGGGGGCACTTGCC
>WFQZ01000212.1 GCA_015486785.1 Thermoflexales bacterium | reverse complement strand
TCCTTGTGCCAGTGGTAACGGGCATACCCCACGCGCATCCGCCCGGCGGAAAAGAGCGCGTAGAGCACGCGCAGCCGCCCGATCCGCGCGTGCTCTACGCGCTCTTTTCCGCCGGGCGGATGCGCGTGGGGTATGCCCGTTACCACTGGCACAAGGACGGCTGGCACACGGACGACGCGATCTCCATCGCCACCTGGGAATCGCTGGTGCAGACCATCGCCCAAGAAGTCCAGCCGCCTGACTCGGCCCTGGTGCTCGGAGAGATTCCGTCCCTGGGGCGTGACGCGCTCCGTGCCCTGCGCGGGCGGGTGGACATTCCCCCCGCCGCGCGGCAAGTGCGTCGCGCCGGATTCCTGGCCGATCTGGCCTGGAATGAACTTCGTACCCACGGCCCGCAAGCCCTGGCGTCCGTGCAGCCCCGTTACGCCCGATGAGCGATCCGTTCCCGTACCTCATCCGGCCTATGCTGGCCGAAGATGTTCCCGCCGTGCTCAGCGTGGAGCGGATGGTGTTCCTTTCGCCCTGGCCGAAGGAAGCCTACTTGCACGAACTGTACTTGCGCCCCAACTCGCGGTATTTCGTGCTGCAATTGCGTCACCCCGCGCCCACTGACCCGCCCTTGCTCGGCTTTGTGGGATTGCGCGTCCAGCAGCGGCAAGCTCACCTGAGCACGCTGGCCGTTCATCCCAAGTGGCAGCGGCGCGGCTTGGGCGAGTGGCTGTTGCTCACCGCGCTGGAGCAAGCCATCGCGGACTCGTGCCACGAGGTGGTGTTGGAGGTGCGCGTGGATAACGAGGCGGCGCAGGCTTTGTACGCCAAGTACGGCTTCCGCGTCACCTCGCTGCTGCGAGACTATTACCGCGACGGCGGCGATGCTTACTTGATGCGCGTGCTGTTGGATGCCGGTTACATCGCCTTTGTGCGGCAGCAGCGAGCCGCTTGGCGCGAGCGTTGGTATCCGCAAGCTCCGCCCCATCCGACGGCGGCGCAAACTTACACTTATGCGATGCAGGAGGAATTATGGACGAGCGAGAACAAAAATTAGCGCAAATTCACGAAGCGGTACGGCAATGTCACCGTTGCCCCTTGGGGCAAGGGCGGACGCACGCCGTGCCCGGAGCCGGCCCGGTCAATGCTACCGTGATGTTCATCGGCGAGGCCCCCGGCTTCTACGAAGACCAGCAGGGCGAGCCGTTCGTCGGCGCGTCGGGGAAATTCCTCAATCAACTGCTGGAGAAAGCGGGCATTGACCGCAACTCGGTCTACATTACCAACGTGATCAAGTGCCGCCCGCCGGGCAACCGCGACCCGCGTCAGGAGGAGATCGCGGCCTGCCGTCCGTACCTGGAAGAGCAGATTGCGTTGATCAATCCCCAGGTGATCGTCACGCTGGGGCGGTTTTCTATGGCGCGGGCGTTCCCCAACGAGAAAATCTCGCAAGTGCATGGTCAGCCGCGCAAGGTGGAAGGTCGGATTTACTTCCCGATGTACCATCCGGCGGCGGCCTTGCATCAACCCAGCCTGCGCCGGGTGGTGGAAGAGGACTTTATGCACCTGAAGGAAATGCTTTCCGGCGCACTCAAGCCCAGCGAGTACACGCCGCCGCCGGACGTGGAGCAACTTTCGCTGTTCTAAAAAGGTTTTCGGGCGTACTCGGTACGCCGTCAGATTCAAATTCTAATCTATGGAGGCAGTTATAATGGAAGAGAAGAAAATTCGTGTGGCGATCATCGGCGTGGGAAACTGCGCCTCGGCCCTGGTGCAAGGGGTGCATTTTTACCGCGACGCCCCGGATGACGTATTCATCCCCGGCTTGATGCACTCGCGCGTGGGGCCGTATCACGTGCGCGATATTGAATTTACCGCCGCGTTTGAGGTGAACGCCAAGAAGGTGGGGAAGGATCTCTCCGAAGCGATCTTCGCCGAGCCGAACAACACCTATCGCATTTGCGACGTGCCGCACATGGGCGTGAAGGTCTACCGTGGAATGACCCATGACGGCATCGGCAAGTACCTCTCCGACGTGATCGAGAAGGCCCCCGGCCCTACCGATGACATCGTGGGCATCCTCAAGGACACCAAGACCGACGTGGTGATCAACTTCCTGCCGGTGGGCAGCGAGATGGCGACCAAGTGGTACGTGGAGCAGGTGCTAGAAGCCGGATGCGCTTTCGTCAACGGGATTCCGGTCTTCATCGCCCAGCAGCCGTATTGGCAGCGGCGGTTCGCCGAACGCGGCTTGCCGGTCATCGGCGACGACGTGAAAAGCCAGGTGGGCGCGACGATTTTGCATCGTATGCTGGCCCGCTTGTTCACGGATCGCGACGTGCGCATTGACCGCACCTATCAACTGAACTTCGGCGGCAATACCGACTTCCTCAACATGCTGGAACGCGAGCGGCTGGAATCCAAGAAAATCTCCAAGACCCGCGCCGTCACCAGCCAGATTCCCTACGACATCGGGGATAAAAACATCCACGTCGGCCCCAGCGACTACGTCCCGTGGCTGGAAGACCGCAAATGGTGTCACATCCGGATGGAAGGGACGACCTTCGGCAACATCCCCTTGAACATGGAAGTGAAATTGGAAGTGTGGGATAGCCCTAACAGCGCGGGCGTGATGATTGACGCCATCCGTATGGCAAAGCTGGCCCTGGATCGCGGCCTTTCCGGTGCCATTGTGGAGCCTTCGGCGTACTTTATGAAGTCCCCGCCGGTGCAGGTCCCCGATGACAAAGCCCTCGATGATCTGGAGGATTACATCAAGGGTGATGTCGCCACGACCCTCAAAGGGTAAAGGAGCAGCATGGCCACCGAGAAAAAGAAGTACTCGTACAAGCAGATCGTCAATGCCTGGTGTTTATATGACTGGGGCAGTTCGGCATTTTCCACCACGGTGGAATCTGCCGTCTTGCCGGTTTACTTTTCCAGCGTCATTGCCGCCGGTACGCTGGCGGCCAACGATGCGACCGCTTATTGGGGGTACACCAACTCCCTGGCCTTGCTGGTCACGGCCCTGCTGGCCCCCATCCTGGGGAGCATCGCCGACTACATCGGCGGGAAAAAGAAGTTCTTGGCGGTCTTCGCCGGTATCGGCATCGTCGCCACCCTGTTGATGTTCTTCCTCAACACCGGCACGTGGACGCTGGCCCTGATCCTGTTCTTCTTCGGCTCGGTGGGGCTGAGTTCGTCTTACGTCTTCTATGACGCGCTGCTGTCCCACGTCGCCAAGCCGGACGACGCGGATTACGTCTCGTCCAAGGGCTACGCCTGGGGCTACCTGGGCGGCGGCCTGCTGCTTGCGCTCAACATCGCAATGATCAAGTTTATGCCGCAAAACAACCTGGGCTTCCGTCTCTCCTTCTTCTCCGTGGGCGTGTGGTGGGCCTTGTTCACCATCCCCTTGATGAAGCGCGTGACCGAGCCGCTGGCCAACAAGGCCGGGATTGCGGAAGGCACGCACATGGTTGAGGCCGGATTCCAACGCCTGGGGCAGACGTTCCAGAACATCCGCCAGTACCGCGAGTTGTTCAAGTTCCTGATCGCCTTCTGGCTGTACAACGACGGCATCGGCACGATCATCAAGATGGCCACGATCTACGGCTCGGAGATCGGCATCGGCGCGATGTCGCTGGTGGGGGCCTTGCTGCTCACCCAATTCGTGGGGATTCCCTTCTCGCTGCTGTTCGGCAAGTTCAGCAAGCGCATCGGTACCAAGCGGGCCGTGATGATCGGCTTGGCTTGGTACGGCCTGATCACGCTTTTGGGCTACTTTATGAGCGCAGCGTGGCACTTCTGGGCCTTGGCCTTCGCTGTGGGGATGGTGCAGGGCGGGACGCAAGCCCTCAGCCGCAGCCTCTACAGTCAAATGTCGCCCAAAGCCCGCAGCGCGGAATTCTTCGGCTTCTACGATGTTTCCAGCAAATTCGCCGGCATCGTGGGCCCGCTGCTGTTTGGGATCATCTCGCAGCTCACCGGCGAAAGCCGCTTGAGCATCCTGGCGTTGCTGCTCTTCTTCATTGGTGGCATCTGGCTGCTCACGCTGGTGGATGAGCAAGAAGGCATCCGCGTCGCCGACGAGGAAAACGCCCGCGCCGCTGCGGCGTCATAGAGCAAGTGCCTGGTTGCGGCGCACCGCTACCTCGTGCGCCGCAACTTGTTCCCCTACGAACCGCGCAACCGCTCACAATGAGGAACGGCCCAGTTTGTCCAGCAGGGCACCCGCTTCCTCGTAGGCCACTTTGTAAG
>WFQZ01000211.1 GCA_015486785.1 Thermoflexales bacterium | reverse complement strand
GGTGATGCCGTCAAGTACAACTACGGTTTCCAACAGGGCGTGGAATCCGTGAATCCCGATGCCGACGTGCGGATCGCCTACACCGGCTCCTTCGGTGACATCGCCAAAGCGGCGGAGCTGGCCAAGGCGCACATGGATGCCGGCGCGGACTTCCTCACCGGCACGGCGCAGCAGACCGTGGGCGCGATCACCGCCGCGAAGGAGCACGGCGGCGTCTACTGGCTGGGCAACGACATGGATCAAAGCAGCCTGGCCCCCGAAACAGTCCTCTCCGCTCAGACCTATGACTGGGTCAAGGTCATCAAGCAGATCATTGACTTCCGCAAGCAAGGGAAGTTGGGCGGCGAGCACATTGAGCTTTCGCTCAAGAATGGCGAGATTCAGATGGTGTACAACAGCAATTTGAGCAGCGTCATTCCGCAGGATGTGAAGGATGCCGTGGAGAAGGCCAAGCAGCAGATCATTGATGGCTCTCTCGTGGTCAAACTGCCCCAGTAAATTGACGAGTCGGTCGGGAGGTGGCTCTGTCCGCCTCCCGACGTTCGCCGTCGGTGCGTCTGCTTCAGGTGCTGACGCCGAGGCACTGATTACGAACCGTAACGCTAATTTTTAAGGAGGCCCCGATGAGCCTAGCGGAATCTTCTCGACGAATCCAGAAATTGGAAATGCGTGGCATTGTCAAAACGTTCCCCGGCGTGCTGGCGAATGACCATGTCAACATTGAGGTGCATGCCGGAGAAGTCCTGGCCCTGCTTGGTGAAAACGGCGCGGGCAAGAGCACCCTGATGAAAGTCCTCTACGGACTCTATCGCCCCGACGCGGGCGAAATCCTCATCAACGATCAACAGGTGCAGATCGCCTCGCCGAGTGACGCTATCGCGCTGGGCATCGGGATGGTTCACCAGCACTTCATGCTCGTCCCCACCCTGACGGTGGTCGAAAATGTGGTGCTGGGGCTGCCCTCCTCGCGCGGCATGTTCCTTGATCTGGATGTGGCGGCGGCTCGCATCACCGATCTTTCCAAAAAGTACGGCTTGCGCGTTGACCCGTGGGCTTACGTCTGGCAATTGAGCGTCGGCGAACAGCAGCGGGTGGAAATCCTCAAGGTGCTCTATCGCGGCGCGGATTTGCTGATCCTGGACGAGCCAACCGCCGTGCTCACGCCCCAGGAGGTCGATGAATTGTTCCCCACCTTGCGGGATATGACGCAGATGGGACACAGCATCATCTTCATCACCCACAAGATGCGCGAAGTGATGGCTATCAGCCACCGCGTGACCGTGCTGCGCAACGGGCGTTCGGTGGCCACCGTGGCGACGCAGGATCACACGCCGCGCGAGTTGGCGCAAATGATGGTCGGGCGCGAGTTGCTGGAGCAGTACGACAAAACTCCGCGCGAGCCGGGGAAAGTGGCCTTGCAAGTGGAAAATCTCTCGGCGTTGGACGAGAAAGGCCTGCCCGCTTTGCGGGGCATTTCCTTTGAGGTGCGGCGCGGCGAGATTCTCGGCGTGGCCGGAGTTTCGGGCAACGGCCAACGCCAGCTCGCCGATGCGATTGCCGGACTGCATCCCGTTACCGGCGGGCGCATCCTCATCGCCGGGCAGGACGTGACCCACAAACTGCCGTCGCAGATCATCCGCGCCGGGCTGGGCTACATTCCGGAGGATCGTTTGCACACCGGCTCAATTCCGGCCTTCTCCATCACCGAGAACGTGATCCTCAAAGATAACGACCGCCCGCCGTTGGCCAAAGGCCCGTTCCTGGACTTCGCGGAGATTGAACGTTACAGCCAACGCCTGGTGCAGGAGTTTGACGTTAAAACCCCCGATCTGGAAACCCCGGTGCGCACCCTTTCGGGCGGCAACATCCAGAAGCTGATCCTGGCCCGCGAAATCTCGCGCGAACCGGTGGTGCTCATCGCGGCCCAGCCGACGCGCGGCTTGGATATCGGCGCCACCGAGTACGTGCATCAGCGGCTGTTGGAGCAGCGGGATGCCGGGCGGGCGATCCTGCTCATCTCGGAGGAGCTGGACGAAATCTTCAAAATCGCCGACCGCGTCGCCGTGATCTACGAAGGGCAGATTATGGACATCCTCCCCATCGCCGAAGCGACCCCCGAAAAGCTGGGCTTGCTGATGGCCGGGGTTGCGGCGTCGCCGGTTGGCGCGTAGCGCATTTGTTATAGAATCATCCGGCCTGGCGCATCCGCCGGGCGGGCACGAAATTCACTCAATTAGGAGGGTTTATGTTGCGTAACGTGAAAAATTACTATCGTCCGACAACCGTTGAAGAGGCTGTGGCGTTGGTACAATCCAATCCCAATGCTGTGTATCTGGGATGCGGCGCGTGGACTGTGGCCCAAGGCGATCCCAACCTGGAAACGGTGGTGGATTTGCAGGATATGGGGCTGGGCGGCATCGCGGCGACCGATCAGGCGATTACTTTGGGGGCAATGGTGACGCTCCAGGAGATCATTGATCACCCCGAAAGCGGCACGCTGGCGAACGGCGTGTTGGCGACGGCGTCCTCGTTCACCCAATCCCGCAGCCTGCGAGAGCAGGGCACGCTGGGCGGCACGTTGATCGTCGCCGGAGCGGCGGACCCGCTCACCACCGTGCTTTTGGTTCTTGATTCCGAGGTGCATTACGCCGATCCCACGGCGCACAAGATTCCCTTCGTCAGCTTCGTGGGGTATCGTGAGCGGCTGATCAAGACCAAAGTGTTGCTCACCCAAGTTTCGGTGCAGCGATTGCCCGCTCAGAGCGCGACCTCGTTCCAAACGGTGGGTCGTTCGCCCAAGGACAAGCCCATCGTCTGCGCGGCGGCCTACGTCGCGGTGGAGGAGGGCTTGCCCGCCGAGGTGCGCATCGCGGTGGGCGGCGCGGATGCGCAGCCGGTGCGCCTGCACAAGGCGGAGCATCTGCTCAAGGGGCAATTGCTCAACGCCGAAAAGATCGACCAAGTGCTGGCATCGGCGGGAGATCAACTGCACCCGCCAGCGGATTTCCGGGGCAGCGCGGCCTATCGTCTGGAGATGGCCCAGGTGCTTTCCCGCCGCGCGATCCTGGAGGCCTGGGAGCGTGCCCGGCGTGGCTGAGGAAAAATCTTCCACCTTGGGCTGGGCCTACGGCGGCCAAGCCGTGCTGGAAGGCGTGTTGATGCGGGGGCGGAACGTTTCCGCCGTGGCCGTGCGGCGTCCCGATACCGGTGAGATCGTCGTGCATGAAGAACCGGTCAGCGGCATCTACCGAGGTTTCATCAGCCGCACCCCGTTTTTGCGCGGCCTGCCCCTGTTGTGGGACTCTCTGGGGCTGGGGATGAAGGCCCTGTTCTACTCCGCCGAGATCGTGGGACAGGCGGAAGACCCGGATTTCACCTTGGACGCCGGCACCGAGGCCGTCACCGGTGGCTTGGCGATGCTGTTCGGACTGGCTCTGTTCATGCTGCTGCCCACCTGGCTGGCCGGATTGAGCGTCCCTGACGCCGATCACGCCTTGCTCTTCAACTTGATCGAGGGCCTGATTCGGCTGCTGTTGCTGCTGGGCTATCTCATCTTCATCGGGCGGATGGAGGACGTGCGCCGCGTGTTTGCCTATCACGGCGCGGAGCATAAGACCGTCAACGCCCACGAGGCCGGTGCGCCGCTCACCGTGGATGGTGTGCGGCCATTTTCGCGCCAGCATGCCCGTTGCGGGACGGCGTTCCTGTTGATCGTGGTGGTGATCTCAATTCTGGTCTTCGCGCCCCTGGGAAAACCCTCGTTGCTGTGGCGGGTTGTTTCGCGGCTGGTGCTGGTGCCGGTCATCGCCGGCATCGCTTACGAGTGGCTGCGTTTTTCCGCCCGCTACGCCGAGCATCCGTTGATGAAGGCCCTCATCGCACCCAACCTGGCTTTGCAGAACTTGACAACCCGCGAGCCGGATGATGCGATGTTGGAGGTGGCGATCACCGCGCTGAAGACCGTGCTGGCCGGGGAGGGCTTATCCACTTGAGCGGGGGCGAATTGGCGAACCGGTGGGGCGAGAAGACGCAAGTTCTCGCCCCATCTCTCTATCGGCTGGAGGCGGCGGTGCAGCCTTATCC
>WFQZ01000210.1 GCA_015486785.1 Thermoflexales bacterium | reverse complement strand
GTCCTGCACCTGCTTCACGAGGGGCATCAGGCGGATTCCCTCCGCCCCGAATTTCATCTCCAGGCCCAGCTCAAGAGCTTTCCACAGGCCTTCTCGCAGCCCCTCCTGCAGGCCCTTTAGGACACCTTGCTGGAGTCCCTTTTGGAGTCCCTGCTGAAGTCCCTTTTGGAGTCCCTGCTGAATCCCCTTTTGGAGTCCCTGCTGAAGGCCTTGCTGGAGTCCCTTTTGGATGCCCTCTTGGACGCCTTTCTGAAGACCTTCTTGCATCCCCATCTTGTACCCCTCTTCAATGCCGATTCGTTCCACACTGGTGATGTATGTCATCTTCTTTTCCTCCTCGTAACTTTGCACCTCTTTCCAGAAGAGGCGTTCTGCTTCCTGCGGAAGTTGCAGCAGCCAATCAATGAACCGGAACAGCTTGAGGATGTCTTCCTTCGTGTACCCGCGCTCGTACAGCCCTCGGATCAAGGCGACTTTCCACGCCAGCCGTTGGTCTGTGTCCCCGTGCGTCTCCTTCGCCTTGAGGTGCGCCATCACCACCACGGCAAACGGGTTCGCCGAAGCTGCAAGCTCTGACCAGCGTTGCCGGTACTCCAGCAGCTTGACCGTGGGGAAGCTGAACTCGGTCTTGCAGCCCCACAGTTCACGTTGATACCGCCCCGGCCTCCAGTTGGGACGCTCGTCCCCCAGCACGGCGAAGCTCGCCACTTGCTTCTGGTGGTGGTCAAACAGCCGGTAGTTGTACACGTACATCCGCTGGGCGAAGTTGGCATCCACCTGACTTTGCACCTCAATGTGGATGAGTACCCAGGCTTCCTCGCCGTCCCGCCGCCAGACTTTCGCCAGCTTGTCCACGCGCTGCGTGCCGGTCTGCGTGCTGCCGCCCGCTTCCTGCAATTCCTTGTCCAGGAACTCGTAGCCTTTCGTCCAATCAATCTCCCTATCCGCCTGCGGGAAGAAGAACCCGATGAACTGCTCAAAGTACGTCTCCAGGGCTTCCTTCCACACGCTGTCGTAGTCGTCGCGTGTCGTTTCCATTGCTGCTCCTTACAGAATCACCAGGTCATTACGGTGGACGGCCACCGCACCGTAAGTATAGCCCAATCGCGCCGGAATTTCATCCGAGTGACAGCCGCGCAATGCCTGCAAGCTCGTGGCATCGTAGCGGACGATCCCCCGTGCCAGTTCTAGGCCATCCGGGCCGAGGATGGAGACGGTGTCGCCGCGCTCGAATGTCCCGCTTACTTCGGTGATCCCCGCCGGTAACAGGCTCCGCCCGGCATGCCGCAAGGCCGTTGCCGCTCCGGCATCCACCACGATCCGCCCGGTTTTGACCGCGCCGGCTAGAATCCAGCGTTTGCGGTTCTCCGGCGGCGCGGACGGCGCGGGGAAGTACGTGCCCAACGGCTCGCCGGCTATCAGCCGCAGCAACACGTCGGGTTGATCCCCGCCCGCGATGATGACGCTACTCCCGGCTCGGCGGGCGATGACCGCCGCCTGGAGCTTGGTGATCATGCCGCCGGTCCCCAGGCCGCTGCGACTGTCGCCCGCCAGCGAGAGCACTTCGTCGATCTCCTGTACCTCGGTGATGAGCCTGGCTTGCGGGTCGTCGTGCGGGTCGGCGGTGAACAGTCCTTCTTGATCGGTCAGGATGATCAGCAGTTCCGCTTCTGCCAACACGGCGACCAGGGCGGAAAGGTTGTCGTTGTCGCCGATCTTGATTTCGTCTGTGGCGACCACGTCGTTCTCATTGATGACGGGCACAATGCCTCGCTCCAGCAACGCGCGGAGCGTGTCTTGAGCATTGAGGAAGCGACGGCGACTTTCTACGTCGGCGTGCGTGAGCAGGATTTGCCCCACGTCCAGGCCGTAGATGCCGAAGAAACGCGCCCACTTCAGCATCAAGCGGGTCTGCCCCACGGCGGCTAACATCTGTTTGTGAGCTATCGTGTTGCTGAGATCGGGGAAGTCCAGTTGTGAGCGTCCGGCGGCTATCGCGCCGGAAGTGCAGAGGATGATTTCGTGCCCGCGCCGGTGCAACTCCGCACACTGCCGCGCTAAATCCACCATCCGTGGCTGGCTCAAATGCCGCGAGCCGCCGGTCAGGACGCTCGTGCCCAGCTTGATGACGATCCGTTGGGGCGTTTTGGGAAAACGGCTACTCATTCGCCTTGCGCAGGGCGGAAAGTGCCGCGCTGGCGGCATCACCCATTGCCCGCAACATCGTGGCGCGGTTGGTCATCGCCAGTTGCACCATCGTTTGATGAATCCCCCAGACGGAGCGATCAACTTCCCCGTTGGCATCCTGCGGGACGCAAACGGTTGTATCGCCGTCCAGCGAGATTTTGGTGTATGCCCGCAGCGCGATGTTGCCCTTGGTGGCCATCTCGTCGAGGTCCGGGCGATTGTTGATGAGCACGTTGACCTGGTCGTTGGGCGTGGTGAAAGTGCGCACCTCCAATTCGGAGATGTCCTTCACAAAGCGGCTTACCTGCTCGGCTAAATCGTGCGCGTATTTCTGGACTGCTTCTTGTAAAGTAACTTCGGCCATTTCAAAACCTCCTCTTGAGAACTAAGTTTGGATGGCGGAATCAAGCTCCGCCAGTACATCTTTGACAAAACGCCACACCGAGGGCAGCAGGAGCACTTGTCCTCCCGGCGGCAGCGAGGCCGCTTTCAGGGCTAGCCCCGCCGCGCCCCCGATGATGATGCCCGCCATATGAATGAGCGTCATCCGTGAAAGTAGGGCCACGTTTACGGCCTTGAGGTGAACGCGGCGGATCGGCGTGGGCACGCCGTCTTGCCACGTGGTGTGAAAATCACCGCCCCAGGTGACGACCGTGCGCCCCACATTGCCCCATTGAGCGACGACCGTTTCCACCCGCGCGTAGTGCGCCACGATCCGATCCACTTGGGAGACGAAATCGTGCCACTGCTGCGCCAGGTGAACATCAAACGCCGGAGGCCGCGCGAAAAGCCCGAAGGATTCCGCCGCCGGTTGGAACGTGAGCAGGTCGCGCTGCAAGGCCGCCATCTGCCGGGGATAGCGGGTGGGGAGAGGGGCGGCGAACGATACCTCCGCTGTCGCGTCGGCCAGCGAGGCTAACTCGCGTTGCGCGTCCGCCAGCACGGCTTGACGTTGTTGCAAGGCCGCTGATTGTTCCGCCAACAGCGTTTCCGCCTCATCCGGCGAGGCCGGGAGCGATTCGCGCCATAAGGGCACTTCCGGCGGGGCGGACGCGCCGGCCTCGAAGGCGACGACCGGCGTCGGGGCGATGCGACATACCCCCAACGGGTCGCGATCCTCCGGTAACGCCACACCGGCAAGTGTCAGTCCGTAGCTCATCTCCGCCGCCTCCCACGATGGGTGTTCATTTGAGGCTCTTCAGCAAGCTGGTCGCCATATCCGCCATTGAGGCGATGAATTTGGCGCGGTTCGCTTGCGCCTCACGCACTACGTCCAAGTGAATTTGCCACAGTTCTTGATCCACGCCACCATCGGCTTTCTCCGGCACGTAGACCTTCATATCCCCATCGAAGCTGATGTAGGTGAGTGCCCGCAAGCGGGCTGCGCCATCGTCTTGCAAGGTGATTTTATCCAGCGAAGCGGTGGTGTAGGTTTTAACCTCCAGCGTCATAATGTCGTTGGCGGCCTTGCTCAGCGCGGCGGACAGTTTCTCGGTGAAGCTGCGCAGCGAGGCTTGCAGGTTGGAAAATTGATCGCTCAGCCCGTAGGCCACGGCAAACGTCTCCGCATCCGGCGGCGAGTCCGCGGCAGCCTCCGCGAAGGCCGTCACCGGCGCGGAGGGATTGGTCAGCTTCTTCCGCTGCTCGTCGCTGAGCGTGATCACCGGACGCGCGGTCGGTTTCTCGTCGGCTTGCGCCACCGGCAGCCGCACCGCCGGATCGCCCAGGATGATGTAGCTGCGGGCGTCCTTGTCGGCGGTCCACAACCCCGCCAATTTCACGTCGTCGCGCTTTTTGCCGTATTCAATGTCCTCGATTTCGTTGGTCAGCACCACCGATAGCTCGGCGTACCGT
>WFQZ01000209.1 GCA_015486785.1 Thermoflexales bacterium | reverse complement strand
GTCTAGGATGGGGCGGGGGAGGGGCAAGTCGGCGTAGAAGTCGGCTTCCACGGCCCGCAGCAGGGCGCGAAAGGCCGGGATTTCCCGCAGTTGTCGGCGGAATGTGTCTCGTGATGCTTGCGTCGGGTAGCTCGGTTGGGGCAGGGTCATAGAGCCTCCGTTATGGGGTGTCGAATGGACACAGGTCTTGCTCTGTGTAGGTCGGGTTGGCGTAGCCGTAGTTGTTGAGGAAGAGGAGCACATCGTTCACTTGCGGGGATTGAATCACGGCTTGGCAGCCGTAGGCGATGTTGCCCGTGTCCGTAAATTGCTGCCAGAACAATTGCGCTAGCTCGGCGACCGCTGCGCCGGGGGAGCCGGGCGGATCATCGTTTTGCAGGGTTTGGCGTTGGGTTTCGGCGGCGGTGTAGTCTTGGGCGTGGGCGGCCAGGGTGAGCAATCGCCAGTGGGCCAGGGCGTCGAGCCAGGCCCGCTCCTCGTCGACCGGATAGAAGGCGTCCCAGGGACGGAGTGTGTCGTCGGTCAACACGCGCTCGTAGGCGGCGCGAGCCGGGGCGTACTTTCCGGTGTACAAGGCTCTGTCTCCGGCGACGAGCATGTGATAGCGGTACACAATCGGCCCGGTGATGGTCGCCGTTACCGTGAGCGCGTGTCCGTCCCAAGCTAGGGTGTCGGTGTAGGGTCGCTGCGGCCCTGCGCCCACGGAGGCGATGCCGTCGCTGCGCACCAGCAGCGTTTGATCCCGCAGGGAAAATGTGGGGTAGGGATAGGTGAAATCTCCGCCGACTTGGTCTTGGAAGTCGTGCCCGTTCCACGACCAGAGGTGCGGTGTGTGCCAACAGGTGTTCGCTCCGCACGAGACTTCGGCGAAGGCGAGGTCGCTTTTGCCGTCGCCCGTCAAGTCTGCGGCCCCGATGAGGTTGACGTTGAACCAGGAGCCGAGTTCCGCCGAGTACAGCGAACGCATTGCGCCGTCTTGGCAGGTGTAGATTTGCAATTGCGCCGTTGGTTCGGCGTCGTCTTTTATCTGCTCCAACGCCACGATGACTTCATTTGAGCCGTTGCCGGTGAGATCGGCTTGCACGACTGTGTGACCGGAGCGGGCGGCCAATCCCCAGGTGCTCAGGGCCGCCGGGAGCGCCATCGGATCGCCGCCGGCCGCCAGGTACGTTTCCAGGGCCTGGGCGGCGGAGGTCAGGTCGGCGGGCGCGGGCGGAAGGGGCACGTCGGGTTTCACCTGACAGGCCGGCGGCGCGGTGGCCGTGGGAGCGGGGGGAGGCGCGAGCGTGGCGGTCGCCGTGGCCGGGGCCTCGTGCGGCGGCAGGGTGCCCGGCGCGGGGGCCAAGCGGCATCCGATGAGCAGGAGCAATCCGGTGAGCAGTAACGCCAGTTTGGGCCGGGGAAAGGTTTTGCGGGTCATTGTTGCCTCCTGAAAAGTGGTTAAGACGTTAAACCTAGCGTGTACACTTCGCGCCGTGACCAGCCGCTGCGTTCGGCGATCTCGCGGGCGGCCTGGGTGCGGCTGAGTCCTTGGGCCAGGCTGTCGGCCATCGCGGCGCGGACACGCGCCTCATCCCAGCGGGCTTCCGCCGGTGCGCCGCCGATGACCAGGGTGTATTCGCCGCGCGGGGCGACGTGCTGCACGTGCGCTCGCGCGTCGCTCAGGCTGCCGCGCCACACTTCTTCGTGGAGTTTGGTCATCTCGCGGCACAGGGCCAGCGGGCGGTCGCCTAGGGTCTCGTGGAGCACGCGCAGGGTGTCCGCCAGGCGGCGGGGAGATTCGTAGCAAATCAAGGTGGCGTGCAAGGAGGCCACTTCCGCCAGCAAGGCGCGTTGTTCGCCGGCTTTGCGGGGCAGAAATCCCAGGAAGAGGAAGCGGTCGGTGGGCAGGCCGGAGGCGATCAGGGCGGTGGTGTGCGCTGAAGGCCCCGGAATCGGCACGATGGGGACGCCGTTGGCGATGGCCTCGCGGATCAACGGGTAGCCGGGGTCGGAAATGCCCGGCATCCCGGCCTCGGAGATGAGGGCCACGTCGCCGTGGGTTAGGGCGTTGAGGACGAAGGTCAGCTTGCGCCGTTCGTTGCCCTGGAAGTAGGAGGTGAGCGGCGTTTTGATGTCGTACTTGCGCAGCAGGCCTTGCGCTTTGCGCGTGTCTTCCGCGGCGATGAGGGAGACTTCGCGCAGGATGCGCAAGGCCCGCAAGGTAATGTCTTCCAGGTTGCCGATGGGCGTCCCGACGACGTAGAGGGTCATTAGTGGTTCTGGGTAAAGATGATGTGCGCCATAGAAGTGGAGCAGTAGCCGGTGAAGTTCAGCTCGATTTCTTCGGAGATGGGCGGATGGTGCGGATCGTTGGGATCGTGGAGCTGCACCCGGAACACGCCTTTGCTCTCCTGCGGCGCGTTGGAGAAGAACTGCTCCCAACCGGCGTCGCCGTACATCTGCTTGTCGCCGGAGGTGATCACGACATCAATGCCGCCGCCCCACACGTGGATGGGATAGCCCTTGAGCGGATTGCCGTCCAGGTCTTGCACGGTTCCGGCGACGCCCATCCATTGGCAGCCGTAGTAAGGCGTCTCATAGGTCAGCTCGTAGGTGAACGGATAGGGCGAGCGGGTCACGCGCGGGGTAGGCG
>WFQZ01000208.1 GCA_015486785.1 Thermoflexales bacterium | reverse complement strand
TCTCCACCGTGACCCGACTCACAAGGTAGAAGTCCCGTGGCGGCAAGCGGGAAAGCGCAAGCTCCAACAACTCCGAGCGCACCACGAGCACCGCAACCTCATACCGTTCCTCGGATAGTAGACGTAGCACTTCCACCCAGCCTTGCCCGTGGAGCAGTTCCAGCGGCCCGATCTCATCCAGAATGAACAGTTGCGTGGGGAAGGCGCGTGTCAACGCGCGGGTACTGCGTTCCATCGCCTGAGGCGACATCCGAAAACGCCATAACGGCGCGTCCGCGGCCTGGGGGGAAAAAGGCAGCGTGAGCGGGTACTCAGTTCCGTCGCGCACGTCCACGGCCAGCAGATCGTGCGGGCCGGTGTGCTTGGTGAGCAAGCCGGTCACCTGAAGCCCTTGGGCCTGTGCCGCATCGCGCAGCCGCGAACAGACGGTGGACTTGCCCACTTGCCGCTCTCCCGTGAGAAGCACGATAGTTGCCACGATACCCTCCAAACAAAAAGGCCGACGGTTGCTTACCGCCGGCCCGTGAAGTGGAGATGGCGGGAATCGAACCCGCGTCCGAAGAATTCGAGGATGAGTCTCTACGAGCGTAGTCGGCGAAAAGTTCTCGCCTCGGTGGGTCGTCGCCGACCCGCCCATCCGAGGCCAGCCGATGGTCTTAACCTTCCTTATCGGCGTCCGGAAAGCTGCACGCAGACGTTATGTCACCTGACTTCGGTATGCCTGCGAGATACCGAAGGGGCGTGACCGGATATCCCGATCAGGTTTAGGGCTTGCACTTAGCTTATGCAGCTATTGCTACCGGCGCCCAGGTGTTCACCATGGGTGTAGGAGCCCAGTTGTTAGCCATAGGTTTGGCACTTTTAAGTTTGCTCCAGGGATTGCGGGGACGGAGCCTCCCCGGCTCGCAACCCAACCTCAACCTCCCCCGTCGAAACCTATCATCCCCTCGTCGCCATTATACCACACTTACAAGGCATCCCCGATGAGGATGCCCAGCAGCCCCACAATCACGCCGAGATGCAGCAGCAATTGTGTGTGTGCCAGCCAACCGATGACCGGCCAGGGCGGCAGCAAATTGCAGATCAGCCCGATGAATACCAAGGCCACGCCTACGAGCACCGGCACTCCTTTGTGGCTGGCCAGATAATCACTTGAGACACTCAGTATTTCGTTGAGATCCATACGCTCCTCCTTGCTCTGCACTGCTGTAGCGATTGTACCATAGAGGCTGAGAGTTGAATAGCCCCGGCCTTGACAAGGGCACCGAATATCCATACAATGAAAGCACCCCTTCATAAATCAACAGCGATGGGTCTCTAGCCGGTCTTCCGGCTCTAAATTTTCCCCAGGAGGTGATACAGCGAATTAATCACTAGCAATGTCTTGAAAGTTAGCAGGACAATAATCATTTTTCTTTAAGGAGAGATAAGACTATGTTCGACGAGAAGACGTTAAAAGAGTTAGCCGCGATCACGGCACAGGGTCCGATCTTGAGCGTTTACTTGAACGTAGATACCACCCAGCGCACGAGAGATGAGTATCGGTTAGAACTGCGTGACATGCTCAAGCAAATCCAGAGTGAAGCAGACGAAGCCGACATTGAAGCTGCGCGTCGATACGTGGAGTTGGAGTACGATTGGTCGGGTCGGGGATTGGTGCTCTTCTCGCGCCAGGAAGAAGGTATTTGGTATGCGTTCTCTCTGGCCGTGCCGGTGCGATCCGGGGCCACTGTGGCGCGGAAACCATACATCTCCCCTCTGGTAAAGCTCAACAGTTTGTATGGGCGATACGCGGTTGCTTTGATTGACCGTCAAGGGGGGCGGTTCTTTTTATTCCAAATGGGAGAGTTGACGGTACAGGAAGGCACGGTGGGCGAATCGGTACACCACTTACGTCAAGGTGGCGGGTCTTCATCGCCGGGGCGGCGATCTGGCTCCGCAGTCTCCGGACGGAAGGAAGCCGCGATCATCCAACGTAACTGGCGTGATACGATCAAATCCCTGGAGCTTTTCTGCCAGACGCATCGGCCACGCCGCTTGTTATTGGCCGGAAACGAAACTACGCTGGCTCAAGTGCGGGAACTTCTCCCCAAGGCCCTCCAGAAAATCGTCGGTGGCTCTTTTGCGGCTGATGTAGAAGCTAACGAAGTCGAAATCCGTGACCGATCCTTTGAGCTGATCTATGAATTGGCCCACAAGCGGCATCAGGATATGGTAGAAACTGTCGTCACCGCCGCTGCCAAGGGGCAAAATGGCATCGTGGGACTGGATGAAACATTGAGCGCGGCTCACGAAGGCCGCATCCAAGTGCTCATCGTCGCGCAAACGTATCACGAGCCTGGCTATCGCTGCCAGGGATGTGGTTATCTCACCACTCAGAAGGTAGCACGTTGTCCCTTCTGCGGCGGAGAATTTGCCGAAATTCCAGATGCAGTTGAAGCAGTCGTCAGTCAAACCGTCGAAAAAGGCGGCACCGTGGAAGTCATCAGCGACGAGTTGATGGCGGAGACAAAAATCGGGGCACTGTTACGCTATTAGCCCCTAACCCAACATTAAGGAGATTTACCTATGGCAATGTATCAAGAACCTTTCGCAGAATTATCTGCCGAAGCCCGTGACCTACACCGGGCAATAGCTTCGCTGGTCGAAGAGCTGGAAGCCGTGGATTGGTACAATCAACGGGTGGACGTTTGCACCAATCCGGAGTTGCGTGCGATCCTGGCGCACAACCGCGACGAGGAAAAGGAACACGCCGCGATGCTGCTGGAGTGGATCCGCCGCCGCGATCCGGCTTTTGATCACGAACTCAAGGACTACGTCTTCACCGAAAAACCCATCGCCCACAAGTAACTTCGCCAAGCCGGAGAGGCCGATCATTGATCGGCCTCTTTTTGATCCCCGACTTCCACGCCGCATTTTATGGTATAGTGTTGCGGAATTACTTTTGCGAGGAGGGCATCATGTTTAGAACGCATACGTGTGGCGAATTGCGCGCCGAGCACGTGGGACAAGAAGTCACATTGGCCGGATGGGTCAACCGGCGTAGGGATCACGGCGGCGTGATCTTCATCGTCCTGCGAGACCGCGAGGGACTGACTCAGGTCATCGCCGGCAGCGACGTTTCCCCGACGGCTCATCAAGTGGCCGCCGAGGCTCGCGGCGAATACGTGATCCAGGTGCGGGGCATCGTCCGCCGCCGCCCCGATGATCAGATCAACCCCGATTGGGGCACAGGCGAAATCGAGCTTGAAGCGCACGAAGTGCGCATCCTCAACACCGCCAAAACGCCGCCTTTTTACATCTACGAAGAATCTCCGGTGGACGAGGCTTTGCGCCTGCGTTACCGTTACCTCGACTTGCGCCGCGCCGGAATGCAGCGCAACCTGATCTTGCGTCACAAAGTCGTCAAATTCATCCGCGACTACCTCAGCGAGCGGGGATTCTTGGAAGTTGAGACTCCCTACCTGTTCAAATCCACGCCTGAAGGAGCGCGGGACTACCTCGTGCCCAGCCGTGTGCATCCCGGCAAATTCTACGCCCTGCCGCAATCCCCGCAGCAACTCAAGCAACTGTTGATGGTCGCCGGATTTGATCGCTACTTCCAGATCGCCCGCTGCTTCCGCGATGAGGACTTGCGCGGCGACCGGCAACCGGAGTTCACGCAACTGGACTTGGAAATGTCCTTCGCGGAGCGGGACGACATCCTGGATATGGTCGAAGGGTTGTTCACGGCCCTAGTGCCCGCTGTGACGCCTCACAAAAAGCTGCTCACTCCGTTCCCGCGCCTCACTTACGCCGAGGCCATGGCGCGTTTCGGCAGCGACAAACCCGACCTGCGATTCGGCATGGAGTTGATCGACGTGAGCGCGGACGTGGCCGACAGCGGATTCGGGGTCTTCAGCCGTGCGGTGCAGTCCGGTGGTCAGGTGAAAGGCATCGTTGCCCCTGGCTGCGCCGATTACACCCGCCGCCAGCTCGACGAGCTGACCGCCATCGCCAAGCAGAACGGAGCGCGGGGGCTGGTCACGCTGGCCTTCCGAGAGTCGGGCGTCAAAGGCCCCGCCGTCAAATTCCTCACCGAGGCCGAACTCAACCGTCTGGCCGAGCGGAGCGGGGCGCACACCGGCGATCTGCTATGCCTGGTTGCCGACGAACCGGCCACCGTGGCCGCCGCTCTCTCCGCGCTCCGTCTCACCTTCCGCGACCGGCTTGGCCTGGTGGACAAAGATATGATGGCCTTCGGCTGGGTGTTGGACTTCCCGATGTTTGAGTGGAACGAAGAGGAGCAACGCTGGGACGCCGCGCATCACCCCTTTACCATGCCCCGCCCCAACACTTACGAAGCTATGGCCGCCGATCCCACCGCCGTGCTCTCCGACGCCTACGACTTAGTGTGCAACGGCTACGAATTAGCCTCCGGCAGCATCCGCGTCCACGATCCGAAGATCCAAATGGACATCTTCAAAATGCTGGGCTATCCGGAAGACGAAGCCCAAGAGCGGTTTGGGCACATGATGGAGGCTTTCTCCTACGGCGCACCGCCCCACGGCGGTATGGCCCCCGGCATTGACCGGCTGGTTATGCTGCTGGCCGATGCCGACAACATCCGCGACGTGATCGCCTTCCCCAAGACCACCCAGGCGACCGATCTCATGGCCGACGCACCGGCCAACGTTACCGAGCAGCAGTTGGCCGCGCTCCACATTCGCATTGTGCCGTAAATGTGATGGTGCGACGCACCGGGAAGTGCGTCGCACCACTTTCCGGGCGGAATTTCGCTTGTCAAAAATTCGGGTTTGTAGTATAATCTCGCCCGTATGCGGGCATAGTTCAGCAGGTAGAACGTCTCCTTGCCAAGGAGAAGGTCAAGGGTTCGAATCCCTTTGCCCGCTCTTTTTTATGGCGACGTAGCCAAGTGGTAAGGCAGGGCTCTGCAAAAGCCTTATTCGTCGGTTCGATTCCGACCGTCGCCTTTGGAAACGAAGCACTCAACACGGGTATCAATCGCGATGCCCGTTTTTTCATAGAAGGGGCAGTGGCGGAATAGGCAGACGCCGTGGACTTAAAATCCTCTGCTCTTAGAGCGTGTGGGTTCGACTCCCACCTGCCCCACAACAGAACGACCCGCCGGCAAGCGGGTCGTTTGTGATCAAGGAGCGTTTATGGGCAAGCGGTTTGACTTAAAAGTGACGGCAATGGCACACGGCGGCGAGGCGATAGGCCGCCACGATGGCAAAGCGATCTTCGTGCCCTACGCCATCCCCGGCGAACTGGTGCGCGTGGAGATCACCGAGGATCGCCCGCGATACGCCCGCGCCCGACTCATCGCCGTGCTCAAACCCTCCCCGGCGCGAGTTACCCCCGCGTGTCCTCACTTCGGCGCGGGCAAATGCGGCGGCTGTCAATGGCAGCACATCGCCTATCCCGTGCAAGCCCGCATCAAAGGGCTGGTGGTGCTGGATCAGTTCCGGCGCATCGGGAAGTTTGAAGAGCCGCCGGTGTTGGAGCCGATCCCGGATGAGACCGGCTGGGAGTATCGCAACCACGCGCTGTTTCACGCCACGCCGGAAGGCAAGTTGGGCTTTTTGCAGGGGGCCAGCCATACGGTCTATCCGGTGGACGAGTGTTTGATCGTCCACCCGCTGATCGGCGAGTTGTACGCGGCTTTGGATATGACGTACCCGGAGCTGGAGGTGCTGGAACTGCGTGTCGGAACGGCTACCGGCGATCTGATGTTGGTGTTCCAGGCGCGGGGCGAGGAGCCGCCCTCGTTGCAGGTGGACTTACCGGCTTCGGTGGTGCAGGTGCGGCACGACGGCGCGATTGCTCCGCTGGTGGGGCTGGACTACATCACCGAGGTGGTGCGCGGGCGCGAGTTCCGCATCTCGGCCACCAGCTTCTACCAGGTCAACACCCATCAGGCCGCGCAACTGGTGGAGTTGGTGTTGGCCGCGCTGGATTTGAGTGCGGATGAGACGGTGCTCGATGCCTACTGCGGCGTGGGATTGTTCACTGCGTTCCTGAGCGCGGAGGCGGGGCGGGTGATCGGCATTGAAGCGCATCCCGCGTCCGTGGCCGACGCCCAACACAACCTGACGGGCGCGGAAAACGTGACCATCCTCGCCGGAGCCGTTGAGGAAGTGCTGCCGTCGCTGGACGTTTCCTTGGATGCCGCAGTGCTTGATCCGCCGCGCAGCGGGCTGGCGAAGGAGGCTCTGGATGCCTTGGTCGCTTGCGCCCCGCAGCGCATCGTCTACGTGTCTTGCGATCCGGCCACCTTGGCCCGTGATGCCCGGCGGATGGTGCGGCAGGGATACACGCTACAATGGGTGCAGCCGGTGGACTTGTTCCCGCAGACGTATCACATTGAAAGTGTGGCCTTGCTGACCAAGTTGGAATGATCAGCGCGGCAACTCACCCGCTACCGGACGATCTTTGATCCCCAAGTAACGTTCCAAGGTCTGCTCAATGTAGAGAGCCTGTTCCATATCGTCGAGGCCGGCCAACAGCTTCTTGCGGGCGTTGTCTTTCATCTTGGCGTAGACATCGTACTTGCGCGAAATCCCGTTGTTGGAGTTGCTGATGCGCTCCTTGCAGTAAATCTGCTCGATTTCGTAGGCCGGCAGCTCCTTATCGCCACCCCACGGCAGCGGGGCGTGGGTAATCCCCAATGTGTCCATCTTGACCCACACGGTCGTGGTGTTGAGCAGCCCGGCGAGCACGTAATAGGTGATCCCCAGACCGACCAACGTGTGCAGCGTGGCGAACAACGCCATCGCATAGGCCTTGGTGGCCAGGGCGATGCCGTACCACATCACCAGGAAGCCATCCCAAAATGCCGCAAAGAGCATCATCGGGATGTAAGACGCACTGAACCAGCGATAGCTGATCTGCAACTCGTCTTCGGTGTTGACCACCGAGAACTTTTGCGGCATCGATACCGGAGGCCGCCGGCGGGGCAGCTTTGCCAGTAGCTCTGCGCTGAGATTTAACTTCCGTAGTTCGAAAACTGTGCCGCAGTGAGCACAGCGGGCGATCCCTAAATCCCAATCAATGTCCTGCGCTTGGATGGGTGCCCCGCAAGCGGTGCATTTCAATGCTTCCAGTTCCATTTTTCCCCCTTTCTCGTTGCCGGAGACGGAGCCAACCGTGCTCCGTCTCCGGTTGAGTGCAGATCAGCCTAACAAGCGGCGTCTTTCCAAAAACAACAGCCCACCGAGCAGCAGTGCGACCGGCCAACTCCAGGGGAAGCGTGCGGCTTGCGCCTGGGCGACGTGTATCACGGCGGGGGCATTGGCTTCGTAAGCCACCACCAATGGCGTGCCGGTCAACTGACTCAAGGACGGCGTGCTGCCCGTGGTCACCCGGAAGCTGGCCAATCCCGCATCACACAGCACCGTCCCGCTGACCGCCGACCACGCGCCGTTGTGCCACCAGAAGAACGTCGGCAAGTCCTCGGACCCGGAATCGGTGTAGGGCAGGGTGACGGTCAGGAAGTCCACGTTGGTGACGTTGCTCAGGTGCAAGTCCACATACTCCGAGGCGGCATGTTGCGCGTTGGGTACATCATCAAGCCGCGCCAGCGTGAGCACCGGCTCGCCTCGCCCTTGCTTGGTGACCGTCATCACGCCGGAGAGCGCAACCGTTTGCGGGCCGATGCCTGTTTGTGTGGTTTTCATCTCGGAAACTGTGGCTTTGTAGCCCACAAAGAGCGACGTGTTGGCTTGATAGCGGATGCCGCTGGGTGCGCGGATCGCCGCTTGCACCACCGCCACCGACTCCGTGGCCGGTGCCGTGTACGTGACAACCGCCACGCCGTCGGCGTTGGTCACCGCAGCCCCGCTCAAGCTGCCGCCGCCGTCCACGATGTTGAAATCCACCGTGACGCCCGCCGGTAACGGCACACCGGCTACATCACGGACGGTCGCACTGATGCGCGTCTGCTCGCTGAGGGTGAGCGCGGTGCTTGCGGTCTGGAGCGTCACCTCAGCCGGCGGCAGGCTGGGGACCGTATCCGGCGTGTTGGGATTATCAAAGCGCGGCACCAGCACCGCGCCGCTCAAGGCCGACAGCGGGATTGGGTCAAGCGATGTGCCGGTCGCCGTGTAAGGCGCATCACTGTGCAGCACGTCATAGTACACGGTGTTGCTACACACGTTCGGCACGGTGAGCGTCGCCGTGTGGGGGACGGTGGCGCGGTTGAACACGGCCAGGGCGCACGTCGGAGGGCCGTTCGTGTCGGTGCGGGCGTAGGCGTAAATGAGGCTCGCGTCATCGGCCAGCAGCGTGGTTACATCGCCGGTGCGCAGGACATCATACGAATCGCGCGTGAGCGCGACGATCCGGTACGTTTCTCGCAGCGAGGTCACCGGCAGCGTGATCCCGCCGCTGCTCGGCAAGCTGCCGCTCTCGTCTGTCCACGGGTACGGGTGGCGATTGTAGGGATCGTCTTGGATGGTCCCGTCGCCATCCGTGTATCCTGCGCCCCACAGTCCCTCGCCGCCCCAATCGACGGCCCCAGCCCCACCTCGTCGCCATAGTAGATCGTCGGTGCGCCTGGATATGTAAATTGTAACTCGGCCAGCATTTTCATCTTCGCTAAGGCGGCGGGCAGATCGGTGGATTCCTGCCGCAGGATGTACAAAGCGCGGTTGGCATCGTGTGATCCCACCAGGTTCATCATCCCGTACCACGCCGGCGCGGGGTAATCCTCACGGATTGAGCCGAGCACGTAGTCGAAAGTCGAAGGCGGCAGGGCGTAGATTGTGCTGTCGCCGTTGTTGTCGTTATCCGTCCAGTCCGTATCCACCAGGAAGCCCAGCACCGCCTTGCGGTAGCGATAGTTCATTGTGGCATCCATCTGATCGCCGTACAGCCACGGCGTGGCCTCGTACCACACCTCGGAGTACAGCGGCCCGGTGAGTGTGTCGATCACCTTGACTTGGGCGCGGAACGCTTTCCAGAAATCGTGGCTCAGTTCGTCCGCCACATCGAACCGCCACCCGTCGGCCCCCAGGCTGTACCAATACTGGATCACCGCGCTGGGCGTAGCGTCATCGTTGTTGTAGTCAAAGATGAAGTCCTTGACCGCAGCGTTTTCGTTGAGCAACGGGAGCGTGTCGTAGCCCCACCAGGAATCGTAGTTTTTGCCATCGTAGCATGGCCCGCTGTCAGCATAGAGATTGTAAAAATCGGCGTAGGATGACCCGGCGGCCTCACAAGCCCCGCTGCCATCCGTGGCGGTGATGGGATTCCCGTTCGCGTCCCAGCGATGGTAGCGATCAAAGTAGGTGGAATCGGAGCCGGTGTGATTGAACACTCCATCAAGGATCAGCTTTATCCCCCGCTGATGCGCTTCGGTAGCCAGCGTCTGGAACGTTGCCGTAGTGCCAAAGCGCGGGTTAATCTGCAAGTAGTTGGATGTGTCGTAGCCGTGGTTGGAGGGGGAAGCAAAGATCGGGTTGAGGTACAAGGCCGTCACGCCCAGCCCTTGGAGGTAGTCCAGTTCGTCAATGATCCCCTGCAAATCGCCGCCGAAGAAATCCGCGCTCCAGTGATTGTAGTAACTGCTACTTGAGTCCCGTGGATTGTCCGGGGCCTCGTTCCACGTGGTGTGAAGATGCACCGGCGTGCTGTACACATCACTGTACGGCCAAGCATCGTCGTTGCCGGGATCGCCGTTGCGGAAGCGGTCGGGGAAAATTTGATAGATGACCGCGTTCTGCGCCCAATCAGGCACGGTGAACCCGGCATCGTACACGGTGATGTCAAAGGAATTGTTTGCGTAGTTCGCATCGGAATCAGCACACTGATCGCCGGATTTCCCCTCGACCATCTTCCCCCGGCCGTTCTCGCAACGGTCTTCATGGTCATAACTGTTGTGTGCGCAGTTGTCGACGTACCAATCGCAATCACTGCCATCCCGCAAACGGAACTTGTAATACAAGGTGCGCGTCGTCGGCTGCGCCGGCACCACAAATGTGTAGTAATCGTAGGTGCTATCGGAGGAAGAGGTTGTGGTGACGACCTCCCAGTAAGTGCCATCTTGAGTGCTGTCGCCGTCCGTGCTCGGATCGATGTTGTAGACCACCAATGTCGCATTGTCCAGGTCATTGTGAGCCGTCCGCAGGCTCAGGGTGATCGCTTGCCCGGTGGGTACGGCCCCGAAAGGCGTGCGGTAGAAGCTCAAGCGCGTGTTGTGATAGACTTCGTCCCAATGCACATCGTCAATATCGGCGGGCTGCTGCGGCTGTGGAGGCGCGGCCAGCACCACTGGCGGGATGACCAGCATCCCCAAAATCAACGCCAATACCCACATCCATTTTCGCTCCATCATCTCGGCCTCCTTTCCAAAGAACTGACTTGCGGGGTCATTGCCCCAACTACAAACAAAATGATCGGTTGTCACACTCGTCACCTGCTGTATAATGCCGCCGTCCGGGGAAGTGTCGGAATTGGCAGACGAGCATGACTTAGGATCATGTACCGCAAGGTGTACGGGTTCGACTCCCGTCTTCCCCAAAAAGGACGCCCTAGGGCGTCCTTTTTATTTTCACAAACCGTAATTGTTCATCAGCAGCCGTTCGAAGAGCGCGGATGGCAGCCATCGCTTGAGCTGCACCGCCAATCGCTCCAGCGGCGAGCCAACGACGTACCGCAAACGGGGCGCGGGCGAATTGAGGATGCGCTCCAGTTGCTGCGCCACGGGGACCGGGGGCGGAGCTTGCGCCACGCTTCGCGCCATCTCTTCTACCACACGCCGGGCCGCCGTGGCGTAAGCCGAGCCGTCGGGTAGTACCATCCGCTTGTGCGCCGTGATCGCGGTGTGAAAATCCCCCGGCTCAATCAGCGAGACTTGGATGCCCAGCGGCTTGACCTCCATGCGCAGCGATTCGGTCAGTCCCTCTACGGCGAATTTGCCGGCACTGTACAGGCCATGGAACGGCACGCCCATCAGCCCGGCGACGGAGCTGATGTTGACGATGTGCCCATAGCCTTGCGCCCGCATCTGCGGCAGGACGGCACGGCAGACCCGCAGCGTTCCAAAGAAGTTCGTCTCTAAAACCTCGTGCGCCAGCGACAGCGGCACATCCTCAACCGCGCCGCCGATGCTCACCCCGGCGTTGTTGACCAGCGCATCCAACCGCCCCTCGTGCTCCAGGATGAAGCGCACCGCCTGGGCCACCGAGGCATCATCGCGCACGTCCAACGGCAGCATTGGGAGCGACGACGCTTCCGGCGCGGATGGCCACGCGGCCCGCCGACTGGTGCCGTAAACACGGAACCCGCGTTGCCTCAGATGTTCCGCACACACCTTCCCGATGCCGGATGAAGCCCCGGTGATCAATACCACTCGTTGCGTCGTCATAGATCCTCCTCGTAAGCGATCTCCGTTTCCTCGCGGTAGATGCGCACGCTGCGCCGTGGCTCTTTGCCGTAGGAGCGGGAGTTGAGATTGGCTGCGCGGGCCATCTCGTGCTGCTTGCGGCGGATGAATGCCCGCTGCGGTGCGAGGTCGGCCCACTTTTCCCCCTCCAGTACCCGGCGGATGGCTTCTTCCGTTTCGTTCATCGCGCGGGCGAAGGGGCGCGAGTCATCCTGCCCCAGGCGGAACAGATCCGCCAAAAACGTCTCCATCTGCACCACTGTGTTAGCCCGCAGCACGTAGACCGGCACCCCGCGCCGTTCGGCGTCGGAAACGACCCGGGGCCGTTTGCGGTACAACTGCTTGGACGTGACCAGTACATCCGCCTCGCCCACTTGATCCACGATGTCCGCCGGCACGTTGAGGTTTTGGATCGCGCGGCGCAGGCGATTGCGGGCGATGCCGAAGGGGTACACTTGCTGCCCCTTCAAATTCCGCCGCCGCGAGGGCGCGGGGTCGCTCCGCTCCGGGACGGTGGGACTATCCGCCGCCACGCCGAACGTCACCGGCTCAATGTGCGTCTGCCCGTTCTGGTCGCGGTAGCGGATTTCGGCCTCGGTCACGCCGCGCCGCAACAGCGCGTCCACCGCCTCGGCCACGTTGGTATGGACTTGCAGCCGCTGGCGGTCTTGGATTTCCACCAGCACGTCAAACGTCGGCGGAGCACGACGCTCCAACACCGTCTTTTGCGTGTGCCGCCGCCGCGCCTCCTCGTCGGACAGGGTCACGCTCTCGATGCCGCCCACCAGGTCCGAAAGCGTGGGATTGAGCAGCAGATTTTCCAGCGTGTTGCCGTGCGCCGTGGCGATGAGCTGGACCCCGCGCTCGGCAATCGTCCGCGCGGCCACTGCCTCCAGCTCCCGCCCGATCTCGTCAATGACGATCACCTCCGGGTTGTGGTTCTCCACTGCCTCAATCATCACCTCGTGTTGCAGCGAAGGCAAGGCCACCTGCATCCGCCGTGCCTGTCCGATGGCCGGATGCGGAATGTCGCCATCTCCGGCGATTTCGTTGGAAGTATCCACGATGATCACGCGCTTGGTTTCGGCCAACACCCGCGCCGCCTCGCGGAGCATCGTCGTCTTGCCCACGCCGGGCCGCCCCACCAACAGCACGCTCTTCCCCGAAGCGATCAAGTCCTGGATGATCTCAATCGTTCCGTAGACCGCCCGCCCCACGCGGCACGTCAGCCCCACGACCCGCCCTTTGCGGTTGCGGATCGCCGAGATGCGGTGCAAAGTGCGCTCCAACCCGGCGCGGTTATCGGCATCAAACTCCCCCACGTGCGAGACCACATACTGGATGTCGGCAGCCGTGACCTCTTGCTCGCGCAAGCGCACCTCGCCATCGGTGAAACGTGCCGTCGGCGTGCGTCCCAAGTCAAGGATGATCTCCAACAGCTCGTCGCGCCGCCCGGCAGCGTGAACCGTCTCGCGCACCTCCGGCGGCAGCACGGCGAGCAGCACCTCCAAATCATCTACAATTATTTGCGTCGTTTTTCCCATTCGGTTACCCTGGTTATAAGATGCTCAAATTGTACCATGGCTGCTACAACTTGGCTCGCGCCGCTCAACTGCTCACCGCCGGAGGCGTGGAGGGAGCACAGGTGCGACGCACTTGGGAAGTGCGTCGCACCTACGAACTACGAACTCCTAGGCGGAAACGGGGCAAGCCGGATGAAACCGGCTCAACGTCAAACGGTGGTTGCAGAACGTGAGGGACGATAGCCCAAGCTCACCGCCGAGTCCCAGAGAGCGCAGAGAAGTTATCTTTGGCTCTTTCTCCGCGCCCTCCGC
>WFQZ01000207.1 GCA_015486785.1 Thermoflexales bacterium | reverse complement strand
GGATATAGAGCGCGACCTGGTCCAGGTGGTGGTGGATACGAATGTGCATCTGCCGGCGATGTTTAGCATCACGCTCAACGACGAGATGGACCCGCAGTCCGGCAAGCTGCTGTACACTGATACCGATGTCTTCAAACTGGGGGCGGAGGTCAAGATCGATGTGCGCAGCGACGAGATTCCCGATGAGCCGAGTGAGGTGCGGGCGACGTTGATCATCGGGGAGGTCACGGCCATTGAGCCGCTGTTTTCGGCGGAAGGGGCCGAATTGCGCATCCGAGGATACGACCGCGCTCATCGCCTGAATCGCGGGAAGCACACGCGCACTTACGGGGACGCCAATCCCCAGGGGGAAGGCATCACCGAAGAGCAGATCATCAAGACGATTGTCCAGGAGACGGAGGGGCTGACCGGTTGTGAAGTTGACACCGGCGGTTTGAGCGACGCCAAGTATCACTACGTCTTGCAGTACAATCAGACCGATTGGGAGTTTTTGTGGGCGCGTGCCCGGCGGCTGGGGTATCAAGTGTACGTCGAGGACAAGACGTTGTACTTCCAGAAGGCGGATGCGCACCGTGGCAGCTCCAACGAGCATCCGGCCAAGTTGGTGTGGGGGGAGAATCTGCGCAGTTTTGAGCCTCGGCTGTCGCTGGTGCGGCAGGTGGATAAGGCCACGGTCACCGGGTGGAACCCGGCGGAGAAGAAGCCGGTGGAAGGTAAGGGGGAATCGGATAAGAGCAAGACGGTGCCCCAGATCGGGATCACGAGCCAGAAGACGGGGAGCGATCTCGCGGGTGAGGCTTTCGGCAAGGGGGCCGAGGAGGTGGTGACGGGCCGACCGGTGAGGAATCCCGGCCAGGCGAAGGCCGTGGCGACGGCCCGCTTCGCCGAGGTGGAGAGCAAGTTCATCCGGGCCAACGGGGTCTGCCACCAGGGGGACCCGCGCTTGATCGCCGGGCGGGTGGTCACCATTGAGGGCGTGGGGGAGCGGTTCAGCGGCGATTATTATGTGTCCGTCGCGCGGCACACTTACGCCTTGGGCACGTATCAAGTTGCCTTCGGGATCGCCGGGCGGACGCCCAACACGTTGAGTGCCATCCTGCACGGCGGGGATGAGCGGCGCGGGGGGATTCAAGGCGTGGTGACCGCCAAAGTGGTCAACCTGGAGGACCCGGAAGAGTTGGGCCGGGTGCAGGTGCTGTTCCCTTGGCTGCCGAAGTACAAAGATGCGGAACTTTCCAGCAATTGGGCACGCATCGCCGCGCCGTCGGCGGGGGCCGAGCGGGGATTTTTCTTCCTGCCGGAGGTGGACGACGAGGTGTTGGTGGCCTTTGAGCACGGCGATGTCAACCATCCGTACATCGTGGGGGCGTTGTGGAACGGAAAGGACAAGCCGCCCACCGGCACCGGCGCGATTCTGGCGGACGACAAGAAGCTCGTCAATCAGCGGGTGCTGCGCTCGCGGAGCGGGCATCTGATTCTCCTGGATGATGCTGATGGTGAGGAGCAGATCGTCATCCAGGATAAGACGGGGAAGAATCAGATCGTCATTAACTCCAAAGATAACAGTATGCAGATCAACGTGGACGGCGATTTGACAATCGAGGCCGGGGGAAATCTGCTCATCAAGAGCGGCAAGGACTTGAGCATCGAGTCGGGGGCGAAAGGGAACATCAAGACGCAGTCCGACTTGACGGTGGAGGCGACGGGGAACGGGAAGATTTCGGGGGCGCAATTGTCCCTCGAAGGGCAGAGCAAGAGCGAGTTGAAAGGGGCGCAGGTGAGCGTCAACGGCAGCGGTAAGGTCGAGGTGACGAGCAGCGGGATGACGCAGATCCAAGGATCGCTGGTCAAGATCAACTGAAGGAGGGCGATTATGCCGCCAGCAGCGCGAGTGGGGGATACAACGGCGACCGGGGACACGATCACCGGGCCGGGCGTTGCGACGGTGCTCATCGCCGGGCAGCCGGCCTCGGTGGTTGGGGATATGGTGGCGGGGAACGCCTGCACCGGCAGCATTGCGATGGGAAGTATGACGGTGCTGATCGGCGGGCGTCCGGCGGCCCGCATAGGCAGTCAGGTGACGGGGGTCAACCCGTACAGCGGCGTGCCGGTCACGACGGCGGTCGCCGTCGGCGCGATGACGGTGATCATCGGAGGGTGAGGGGGCGATGAGTGGTCTTTCAGGCAAGGAGTATCTGGGGCGCGGGGTGTCGTTCCCATTGCGGGTCAATGCCAGGGGCGAGATCGCCTTGGTCGGCGGCGAGGAGGACATCAGGCAGTCTATCCGCATCATTTTGGGCACGCGCCCCGGCGAGCGGGTGATGCGTCCGGAGTTTGGCTGCCGTGCTCACGATCTGTTGTTCGAGCCGCGCAACGCCGCCACCGAGACGCTGATGCGCCGCTACGTGACGGACGCGCTGCGCCGATGGGAGCCGCGGATCGAGGTGCGCTGGGTGAACGTGATGCCCGGCGACGATCCTGATGGGGCGTTGTTGGTGGAGGTGCATTACACCATCAAGGCCACACACGACGAGCGGAGTATCGTTTATCCGTTCTTCCTGGTGGGGGAGGAGGCGTGGTAACTATGTCTTGCGCCAGAGATTTAAGGCTCTCTTGCCACAAATGTAGCTTGTTTTCATTTTCAGGGAGCGAGTATTATGCCATTGCCAGTACCGAACCTGGATGATCTGCGGTTCCAGCGGGATTTGGTGGATGAGGCGCGGCGGCGCATCGTCCGCTATTGCCCGGAGTGGACCGAGTACAATTTGAGCGACCCCGGCATCACGCTGATCGAGTTGTTCGCTTGGATGACGGAGTTGACCGTCTACCGGCTGAATCAGGTGCCGGAGAAGAATTACGTGCAGTTTCTGAATCTCCTGGGGATTCAGCAGCGGCCGGCCAGCAGCGCACGCGCCGACTTGACTTTCTGGCTCTCGGTCTCCCTGCCCATCGGGCCCGACAACGAGACGGAGGTGGTCGTCCCGGCCGGGACGCAGGTCATCTCGCGGGGGGCGGGGCAGGAGGAGCCGGTGATTTTCACCACCGACCGGCGGCTGACCATCGTCCCGCCCAGGTTGACGCAGTTGCGGCGGGAGACGGATTTCCAGAAGAACTATCTGCCGCGCCTGGGCATCGAGACGTTCCACGCCTTCAGCCCGCAGCCGCAGGAGGGGGATGCGTTCTACCTGGGGTTCGACGAGGGGCGGGACATCAGCGGCCACATTCTGCAATTGCAGTTCGAGTGCGAGCGGACTCAAGCGGTCGGTGTCCGGCGGGAGGATCCGCCCTGGGTGTGGGAGTGCGCGGTGGGAGACGGGGAGTGGCGGGAGTTGCCCCTCAGTACCCGCCCCGGCGAGCGGGATACGACCGGCGGGCTGAACAATCCCAAAGGCCAGTTGGTGCTCTATCTGCCGTTGGAGATGAGGCCGGCGACGGTGCGCGGGCGACGGGGGTACTGGGTGCGCTGTCGGGTGGAGCGACGCCGCCCGGAGCAGGGGATGTACTCGGAGTCGCCGCGCGTGCTCTCCGTCCACGCCTACGCGCTGGGGGGGACGGTCCCGGCGACGCACGCGGTCGTCGTAGAGCATGAGCCGTTGGGCCGGAGCAATGGGGAGCCGGGGCAGTCGTTCCATCTGGAGCACGCTCCCATCCTGGCGTTGCAGGAGGGGGAGACGGTGGAGGTGGAG
>WFQZ01000206.1 GCA_015486785.1 Thermoflexales bacterium | reverse complement strand
GTCCATATATTGGATGCCGTCGAGGAAAACCTGGAAATCAACGTTGGGATAGGAATCGCTCATATCCGAAAGCCAATCACTGGCCAGGGACTTGCGGGCCGGAATACAGCCATAGCTGGCCGTCAGTTGCTTCATAATGTCCGGCTGCATCATCCACTTCACAACTTCCCACGCCTGATCCGGGTGCTTGGAGTGGCTGGGGATGACGATCCCGTCCATGTTCGTCTCGTCGACGATAGAGCCATCAGGGCCGGCGGGAATCGCGGCCACGTCCCAGTTGAAGGCCTCGGACCAAGTGTCGTAGTTGTAGGACATCCAGCTATGAATCTCCCACATCGCCACCATGCCGCTTTCCAGCGCGTCCATATCGCCGAGCATAGAGTCGACTTCCTCGGCGTTGGGGCGGATGTGCCACTTCCAAACTGAATCGCTGATGAACTGGAGCGCGTCCACCCACGGCTTGGAGTTCATCTGCGCGGTGTGATAATCATCGCTCATGCCGATGGAATCGCCCCCGAACTTAGAAGGCACCATGCGGAAGGGAATCCAATCCCAGCCATCCCAGCCCCACTTGCTGATGTTTTCGGGATCAAAGTCGGAGGAAGTGGCGTCATGTCCCTGGTCATCAAAGGTGAGTTTTTGAGCGATCTGCACCAACTTGTCGTAAGTCCAATCTGGGTCGCCGAACTTGTGCGGCGGATAAGGCACGCCGGCGGCATCGAAGAGGTCCTCATTGTAGTAAACGACGGAGGGATACACACCGAGCGGCAGTCCCACCAGCTTATCGCCTGTCTTCTGGAGGTCCATCGCCGGGCCGTAGAAATCGCTCATATCGTAGTTGTCGCGCTTCACGTAAGGCGTCAGGTCGAGCCATTCATCCTGGAATTCCGCCTCACCCATCACCCCGATGGGCATCACGATGTCGGGCGCCATATCACCGGCCAGCATCGTGGAGAACTTAGTCGTATGCTCCTCGTAAGGCACGGTGATGAATTCCACCTGAATATCGCTGTGCGCGTCATTGAACTGCTTGGCGAGCTTATTGTGCAGCTCGATTTGCTCCGGCTCGGTCCCGGTGCCAAAGCCCACAAAGATCGTGATCTTGACCGGCTCGCCCTTGGCTTCGGGCGTGTTCCCCGCTGCCGGGGTATTGCTGCTGCTTGATCCCCCGCCTGCGTTGGGGGTCGCCTGAGGCGTCGTCTTGTTGCCACAACCGGCCGTCACCAGCATGACGGCGATGAGCACCATGCTCAACACAAACCAAATCTTGGATTTCATAGTAGCTACTCCTTTTTGAGACTAAAAATTTGTGATCGGGTCGTTAAAACTCTGAGCCTGCTTATCGTTCCCTGCCGCACCTCCTTAGCTAGGTGAACATCCGCAAGAGCGGCGGATGATGATCTCCGTGGGGAGAAGCGTGAGCAGTTCCTCGACCGCTCCCCCCTGAATCAACTCCAAAAGTCGTTGCGCAGCGTAATGCCCTACCAGCTCCGTGGGAGCGCGGACGGTCGTTAGGGGCGGGGTGAGGTAGGGGGCCATACGCTGATCATCAAACCCGACCACCGAAATCTCCTCCGGCACGGCGAGATGCAATTTCTGTAGGGCCGCCAGAGTGCCCACCGCCGCCTCATCGTCGCCGGTGAAAACTGCGTCGAAGACGACCCCTTCGCGGTGGGCTTGGAGGATGGCCTCGTAAGCCACTTGCTGTTCAAAATCGCCCCGTCGTACCAGTGCCGGGTCGAGGGTCAGCCCGTGATCGCTGAGGGCTTGGCGATAGCCGGTCTCCCGCCAATAAGAATCCTCTTGCTCCGGCGGCCCTTGGAGGAAGAGAATGCGTCGTCTGTGGTGAACCTCAATCAGATGAGAGGTAATCGCGCGGGCGGCGGCCTTGTTCTCCACCGTCACGCTGGGCACCAGGAGATCGGCCGGCGGCGTGCGGTGGATGAGCACCACCGGAAAATGCCGCTCGGCCAGTTGATGCAGGTGCGTTTCATCCAAACTGTCGGCGAAGCCCAAAATGCCGTCTGTGTTGTGCGGCCCCACCGGCAATTGCTTCCCGCGCCAGCGCTGCGGTCGCCGCGTGGAGGAGATGAGCAGATCGTACCCGTGTTCCGCCAGCGTATCCTCAATGCCGCGCAGCAAGGGCGCGAAAAAATCACCCCCGATGTCGCTGAGCAGCAAGCCGACGGTGAAACTCTTGTGCGTGGCGAGGTTGCGGGCGGCGGCGTGTGGCACGTAATTGAGTTCGGTCATCACCGTCTTCAACCGCTCGGAAACGGCGTGAGAAACCGGCCCGGTGTGATTCAGGTAGCGACTCACCGTCGCCACTGAAACGCCCGCCTTCTTAGCCACATCGCGGATGGTAACTGAGTTTCGGGAACGTGTCATTGTCTCCTCCAGATGTAACCGGTTACGTGTAACCGGTTACATTATAGACGAAGTGCCTAGTGTTGTCAAGGGGTTTGCGGGGAAAAAATCCGCGCGGGTGGGAAATTTCCCACCCGCGCGGTGTGGGGCTAGTGATTTCTCACAATCAGCGGCAGGTAGATGCGGTGGAGCGGCGCGGGCAGAACCGCCAGGGCCGCGCCGAAGTGGTCGTTGTCCTCCGGGGCGACGGAGGGCAGGTTGTTCTGGTTGTAGAGGTCGTAGCGGGTGAGGCCGAATCCCTCGGCGGCGGTGGTGTCGCCGTAGAAGACCAGCACCTCACCGTCGGAGGTCGCGCCGCCGGAGGCGTACGGCAGCCCCATCGCCAGGTCGTCGCAGCCGTCGCCGTCGAAGTCGCCGGCGGCGAGCGCGTCGCCCAACTTCTGGTGCCCGTACTGCGCGGAGAACTTGGCGTTCTTTTGGTCGTCCAGCCCGATCTCCCCAGAGCCGAAGAGCACCTGCACCATCCCCGAATCCTGCTCCAGCCCGCTGTGATCCTCCAAGGGGATGCCGATGGCCAGGTCGTCCCCATCGGC
>WFQZ01000205.1 GCA_015486785.1 Thermoflexales bacterium | reverse complement strand
GTCCGGCTTTGCGGGCAGCGGCCATGTTTCCGGCGGCCATAAAGTCGTCGTAGGAGATGACTTCGGCGCGGATGAAGCCTCGGGCCAGGTCTGTGTGGATGACGCCGGCAGCTTCGACGGCGGTCGCGCCTATCGGGACGTTCCAAGCACGCACTTCGTCTTCGCCTACGGTGAAGAAGGAGTGCAATCCCACCAGTTGATAGGAGGCTTGAATCACGCGCTGGCGGGCCAGGGTTTGAATGTCAAATTCGGCCATAAACATTTCGGCCTCGTCGGGGGGAAGCTGACCTAATTCCATCTCCAGTTGCCCTTGGATGGCGAGCACGGTTGAGTTTTGATGGTCGTAGTGGATCAGCTCCGTCGGATCAACCGGCTCATCTCCCACGTTGAGCAGGATCAGCACCGGCTTGAGTGTGAGCAAGCTGTAGCCGCTCAGTCCCGCTTTTTCCTCGGCGGTCAAGCCGATGTCGCGCAACGGCGTGCCATCTTCCAAAGCCCGGTGCAGCCGTTGGAAAAGCACTTCGTTGGCTTGCAAGGCTTTGCGCTCATCGCCGCGTGCGCCTTTCTTCAGCCCCTCGTGGATTCTGGCCAAGCGGTTCTCCACCGTGATCAGGTCGGCCAGCAGCAATTCTTCGTCCAAGGCGTCGAGGTCTCGCTGCGGGGCCACGCTGCCCAGAGGGTGCGGCGCGTGCTGGTTCTCAAACGCCCGCACGACGTGGACAAAGGCGTCCATCGGCGCGATCTTGTTGCGCAGTTGCCCGCTGAGTCCCGCCGTGCCCAGGTCGCGATCCAAGCCGGCGATGTCGGTGTACTTCACTTGCGCGTAGGTGGTTTTCTTGGGATGAAATATCGCGCTCAGTTTATCCACCCGCTCATCCGGCACCGGGATCATCAAGCTGAACAGCTCCAGCTTGCCGGTGGAGGCGACGGCTGTGGGGCGGTCGGCTTTGGTGAGCGCGTTGAAGATCGTTGTTTTGCCACTGGTGGGTAGTCCTATGATGCCAAGTTCCATAATGGATACCTCTGTTTTGGGTATGAAGATGGTTGCAGTGTAGCATATTGCTTATTTCGGGCAACTGGGGGCGTGAGGATGTGTGCGGAGTGGGTGGAATTCTCTCGCGAGGGATGTGTTTTTGGGGGAGTGTGGTCAAGGGAGAATCCCGACCGCCGGCACCATCCGTTCGTAGTGTACTTGAAATCGTCCGCGTCGGTCGCCGGGGACGACTGCTTGCCCACCTTGATAGTAGGCTTGGGTTGAGCCGCCGCCGTCCAGGTTCACCGCGTCTACCGCGCCGGCGGCGGCCAGCGCGTCGGTTAGTTCGACGAGGGTCGCGCCGTAGCTATCGATGCCCGGCACGCCCATCCCGCTGTTCACGCCTGCGGCCAGCGTTAGGATGAGATGGCCGGTTTTGTCAATGCCTAAGCCTACCCGTCCGTGGCGTGAGCTATCAACGTTGGTATCGTAGTCGGTGGAAACTACGCCGATTTGCCAATCCCCGTTGGGCAGAGCGCGGCTGGGCCAAAATTGCTCTTTTTCCTCCAGGTAGGTGTTGGTGAGCGGGGTGTGGCTGTTTTGCAAGAGCATCGGCCCGGCTTGGAGGGCTTGGTCCACGCTTTGATGTTCCGGGCGGGCGAAGTGGTAGTCAATCCGAGGCCGAGTGGGCAAAATGTCTTGTAGTTCCTGCTGCGCAGAGGCCGCAAGCGTCCCCGGAGCGAATGAGATGATGAATCCGTTTTGCGGCAGGAGTAGATGCCCGCCCATTTTCCAACTCACGATGCGGCGATCAATAACGGTGAGTTCAAAGCGGCCGGCTGCGGAGGGCGTGTATCCTAAGACGCGGCCTTTCTCGGCGACGCCGTAGTAACGGGTGTAGAGGGTCACGGCGGTTGATGCGGCGTTGTTGAGTGTGAAGGGCAAGGCTCCGTGCCGGGGCGCGAGGTCGGCGGGCTGCAAACGGAGCGCGTTGGGCAGGGTGATGCTGATGTCGTTCAGCGAGAAGAAGCCTACCCGCCAACGATGCTCGTCCGAGGCGAAGATGGTGCCGCGTCGGTACAGCGGAGGGCGATGGATCACGCCGTGGCGCACCCAAAGGTTGTACGGTTCGCCCAGCGCGGAATGGTGACTGAGGAAGTCATCGTGTTCCAGCAGAAAGAAGGCGGTGTTGAAGATCAGGCGGGGTTGCTGCCGGTGAACCACGTCGCTCAGGAATCCGCAGCGTGAAATGGGGATTAAGTTGCGGTACACGTCAAATGGCGGGGCGTCGAATGTCAGGCGGGCGGGCAGAGGTTGCCCCGGCGTTGCGCTGATGTGCAGGCGTTGTTGTGATGTGAGCAGGTGCAGGATGGCGGCGGCGCGTTCCTGCCAGTGGGTTTCCCGGCGCGGGGTGGCGATCTGCCAGTGCCCGGCTTGGTAGTGCAGCCATCCTTTGCTCAGGAGC
>WFQZ01000204.1 GCA_015486785.1 Thermoflexales bacterium | reverse complement strand
ACGGCCTTGACGCGGGTGGTGGTGGTGAGCGGGCCGGTGGCGGTGGGCGTGACCGCGCAGGTGGCGGTCAACGCCTCGTGGGCGGCGAGCGAGTCCCAAGTGCAGGTGATCACGCCGCCGCTGTGCTGACAGGCAGCGGAAAGATGCCCCGGCGTCAATCCGGCGGGCAGCGTGTGGGTGAGCGTGACGTGGTGCGCCGCCGACGGCCCGGCATTGCTCACCACCAGCGTGTAACTCACGGGGGATTGAAGCAGGGCGGGATCGGGCGCGTGAACCGTGAGAGATAGGTCAATGGCCGGTTGCACGGTGGTCGTCACGCTGGCGGTATCGTTGTCCCCTCGCAGATCGTCGTCCACCGTGCTCACCCGCACCGTGTTGGTGATGATGCCCTCGGCTTGCGGGCGGACGGTGAGCCATACGGTGCGGCTATCGCCCACGGCCAGCGTGCCCAGCTCGCAACGCACCGTCTCGCTGAGCAAGGCGCAATGGGTCGTGGTGGCGGCTATCGTGCCGGTGATGAAGGCTGCCTGTGGGGAGAGCGTATCGCTGAGCACCACGGAGGCCGCCCGCGAAGGCCCGGCGTTGGTGACGACCACGGTATAGGTGAGCACGTCCCCGGCCAGCACCGGATCGGGCGCGTCACTCTGGCGCACGCCGAGGTCTGTTTCGCACACGTTGGCCGGCAGCCAGGGTTTGTAAAGCACGTTGCCGCTCACCTGCCCGGCGGTCACCGGATCGGCATCCGCGCCCCACCAGTTGTCGCGGATATCCAGGCGCGTTGAGCTTTCGTTGTACAGGTCGTACTGAGCGTTGCCGTACAAGCCATTATGGTCTATCTGGAACGAGGCGACCCCGCTGACGTGCAAGCCGTACTCGCCATTGTCCCGAATCTGGGAGCAGGTCATCGCCAGCCGCCCGCCGTCCATCTCCAGGCCGTTGCTGCCGTTGCCCGCGAAGGTGTCGCCGTTGGCCGCCAAGATGCCGTTGCTGTTGAGATACAGGCCGTGGACGGCGTTGTCGTTGAGCTGGGAGTCGGTGAGCAAGGCGACGCCGTCGGCGACGCCCATACCGCTGCCGTTGTTGGCGGAAAGTGTGCCGTGGCTGATGGTGATCACGCCGGCGGCGGTGAGGTACACGCCGTAATCCTTGCTGTTGTCGCCGTTGGCGGTGATCTGCGTGTTGGTAAGCACGGCGCGGCTGCCGGAAAGATACACGCCGTAATCCGCCGTGCCGCCCAATCCGCCGTCGTTGCCGTTGGTGGTGATCAGGCTATCGCTGATGTGAAGCGGCTCGCCGAGGGTGTTGCTGAGTGCGATCCCGGCGCAGACGCCCAGAGCGTTGACATTGCCCGCGTAGCGCACGGTCACGTGGCGCAGCGTGCCCGTCCCGTTGGCGAACAGGATGCCGGCCCATTGATTGGCCGCGCTGTCGGTGGATGAGGTGAAGGTGATGGGATCGGCGGCCTGCCCCACGGCGGTAAGCTGTCCGTCGACGATCAAGCCGTTGTAAATCCGCCCCATCACGGCTACGCCCGGCGCAACCGTCAACGTGATGCCGGTTGGCACACGCACCGCCCCCGCCAACTCGTACCCTTCCAGGCCGGATTGATCGCGCAACACGCCGTCCGGCGGCGTATCGCCGCCGCCCAACACGATCCGCCGGTAGCCTTGAGCGCCTTGGTAGGTGTTGCTGTGGAAGTCGTTGAGCAGGCCCGGCGCGAGGTACGCATCATAGCCGCCGTTGTTCACGAAGCGGTTGCCGGTAGCGGTGATGACGGTCGCCCCGCCGTCGGCGCGGAAGGCGTAATCCTGGCCGGTGGAGCCGTTACCGGTGAAGGTGGTGCCGCTGATGGTCGCGCGGCTGTTTTGCAGCCACAGGCCGTAATCATCCTTCGCCCCGATGAGCGGGTTGTAACTTTCGCTGTACACACGGCCGGCGATGAGCGAGAAAGTCTCGGTGAGCGTGCCGCTGACGGCGATGTTGCTGTGGATGCCCAGGCTGTTGGCGTCGCCCGCGTAGCGCACGGTCACGTGGCGCAGTTCGCCGCCGCCACCGAGGAACACCAATCCGGCCCATTGCGCCGTCCCGCTGTCGGCGGACGAGGTGAAGGTGATGGGATCGGTCACGCCGAGGGCTTGCAATCGTCCCCGCACCAGAATCTCTTGCTTATCCCGCCCCATCACGCTGACGTGCGGGGAGATGGTCAGCGTGGCCGTCAAGGGCACGTGGAGGCCGTCTTGCAACTCGTACCCGGCCAAGCCCTCTTGGTAGGGCAGCCGCGCGGCGGCGGGGACTTCCTGCCCGGCGATGAGCACCCGCCGGGTGTACTTCCCCACGTCGCCGGTGAAGGTGTTTTCCGCGATGTGATTGATCTGCGCGGCGGGCAGGCCGATGGCGTAAGCGTTGTTTTGGCTGAAGTGGTTGTGCGTCAGGGTGATCGCGCTCTGCGCATCCGCCACAAAGAGCGCGCAATCGGTGGTGGAGTTGAGCGTGCCGTTACCGGCGAAGGTGGTGCCGCTGATGGTCACCCGGCTGCGGTTGATCATCACGCCGTAGTCGGTGCCGCCGCCGCCCAAGCTGGAGTAGTTTTCGCTGAACACGCGGCTGTTGGCGATGGTCACCGGATGAAGCATCGTGCCGCTGATGGCGATGTTGCTATGGACGCCCAGGCTGTTGGCGTCGCCCGCGTAGCGCACGGTCACGTTGCGCAAAGTCCCGTAGCCCCCGGCGAAGACGATCCCCGACCATTGCCGGGGTGCGGAATCGTTGAGCGAGGTGAAGGTGACCGGGGTCTGCGCTCCGATGGCCTCCAGGCGGCCTTGCACCAGCAATTCCACGTTGTCCCGCAGGCGCACCAGCGCGCCGTCCTCGGCTTTCAGCGTGGTGCCGAAGGGGACGATCAGGTCATCGGCCACCTCGTAGCCCCACGCGCCCGGCTGCGCGGTGAACTTGCCGCCGTCCTGGGTCTGTCCGCCGGGGATCAGGATACGCCGCGTGTAGGAGCTTTCGTCCCCGCTGAAGCTGTTGTTGAGCAGCCCGCCCAACAGCGTAGGGGTGATGCTCACAGCGTAGCCGTAGTTATCCACGAAGCGGTTGCCAGTGGCGGTGAGCACCGTCCCCGCGCCGGTGGCGTAAAGGGCCACGTCCTCGCTTTTGCCGGGGGAGGTGCCGTTGTGGTAGAAGCGCGTGCCGCTGATCACGGCGCGGCTGTTGAGCACGTACACGCCGTAATCGGCCCCGCTGACGCCGTTTTCACGGATGTCGCACGATTCCAACCGCACCTCGCCGGTGGAGCGCAGCGTGAGGTCGCTCTTCGTGCCCGCGCTGTTGAGGTCGCCCCCGTAGCGGATGACCGTATGCCGCAAGATGCCGTCCCCGCCGTTGATCACGATCCCCGACCAACCGCCGGGGCCGTCGTCGGCGGTGGAGGTGAAGGTGATCGGCTGCGCGTCCGTGCCCAAGGCCCGCAGCGAGCCTTGCACCAGCAACTCGCAATCGGCGCAGCCCTGGACGATGACGCCCGGCGAGACGGTGAGCACCACGCCCGCGTCAACCGTCACCGAGCGGGTGAAGACGTAAGGGCTGTTGCTCAAGTCCCACGTGGTGTCGGCGGTGATGTGTCCGCCCACGTCCTGGGTGATGGCGTAAGGACGCGGCGCGTCCTCGCCGGGGATGGGGGCGGCGGCGGCGGGCGTCGCCAGTCCCCAAAGGGCCAGAAGACTCAAGGCAATGAAAAAAGACCAGTGAATGCGATTCATATCTCTCCTCCTTACTGTATGCAGGTGCGACGCACTTGGGGAGTGCGTCGCACTTTAAGGATACATACGGGTATTTGCCTTTAAGGCTACGGGCATTTGCCTTTAAGGCTACGACCATTTCCCTTTAAGGCTACGGCCATTTCCCTTTAAGGCTACGAGCATTTCCCTTTAAGGCTACGAGCATTTCCCTTTAAGGCTACGAGCATTTCCCTTTAAGGCTACGAGCATTTCCCTT
>WFQZ01000203.1 GCA_015486785.1 Thermoflexales bacterium | reverse complement strand
GCTCCACCTCCAAGCGCGGCGGGCCTAGCTCAATGGCCGGTTTGCTCGGCATAGCGACGTTCTGCCCGAACATCAGCCGCACCAACTCCGCAATGGAGACGGGCATCGTGGCGCGTCCGGTTACTTGTCCGTGGCGCAGCACGGTGACTTCGTCGCACAGCTCTTCCACCTCCTCCAGCTTGTGGGAGACGAAGACGATGGCTTTCCCCTCCTCGTTGGCCAGGCGGCGCAGTGTCTCGAAAAGCTGTACCTTCTGCGGGGCGGAGATGCCGGTCGTCGGCTCATCGAGGATGATCACCTGCACGCCCAGGGCCAGCAGGCGGATGATTTCCAGTTGCTGCCGCTCGCCGACGGTCATGCGCTCCACGGCGGCTTGTGGCTCCAGCGGGAAGCGGAATCGCTGCGCCAGTTCCACCATCTTTTGCCGCGCGGATTGGCGGGGCGGGATCAGCCGGGTATCGAACCCCAGCAGGAAATTATCCAGTGCGGTCATCGGCGGAAAATCCAGCGGATCCTGGTGCAGCATCCCGATGCCCGCTTGGATGGCCTCTGCCGGGGAGTGGAAATCAACCGTCTGCCCGTCGCACAAAATCTCCCCGCGATCTTTGGACTGGTAACCGGACAGGATTTTCATCAGCGTGGTCTTCCCCGCGCCGTTCTCGCCGAGCAGGCCGTGAATCTTCCCCGCCTGCAAGGTCAAGCTCACGCCGGCGTTGGCGTGAACCGGGCCGAAGGATTTGTGTATGTCGTGTAGTTCTACGTGCATAAGTACCTCATTTTTGGATTCGTGTCTAATGCGTGGTGCGTGCAACGCCCCCAGAAAGTGTCCGTCCGGGTCTTACTGACTCGGCCCTTCGATGCCTTGTAGCAACTGCTGAGTGCTCCAGATGGCGTCTTCGCTGGCGACTTCGCCGTCGGCGAGCCACTGGGTGCCGTCTTGCCAGTTGAGCGGGCCGACAAATAACCCGCCCCAACCTTTATCGGCGAGGTACTTGATGTACTCGTTCAAGTGGGTCTTCATCTCGTCCGTGGTTGCCGGCCCGTAGACGTAGCCCACACTGGAGCTATCGGGGTTGTTGATGTCTTTCCAGTCTGGCGGATCCCACACCCAGCTTTGCTTCCAGGTGCCGTTTTGCACTTGCTTGACGATGTTCAAATAGCCCGGCCCCCAGTTGAAGTACGGGACGCCCAGGCAGACTTCGGGAGCTTGTTCGCAAGCATCCTTGTAGTCGTAAGGGATGGTGAAGACCGTTTCCCCTTGATCCGCGTGCTGCTTGGTGACCACGATGGCCTCGGTGGTGTCGATCCCCGAAAGCAACACGTCCACCCCGGCATTGTAGAGATCGTTGGAAACTTCGGTGGGGTCAAGCGTGACGCCGGGGATGTTGAACCAGAAGCCGATCCACGTGACGGTGAATTTGAGGTCGTCGGGGTTCTTGCCGCGATAGTGCTCGTAGCAGTAGCGTGCGCCGAGGTAAACGGAGTTTACCAGGCGGCGGGTTTCGTTGTTGATCAGCGGGCCTAGGTAGCCGATGTGCCCGGTTTGAGTTGCCAGTGCGGCATTACATCCGGCGATGGCCTTCATGTACTCCATCTGCGGCATGTAATTGCTCACGTTTTGGGGCGCGGTGCCGTCCTTGGCGTGATCGCCGGACATGTTCACGAAGGTCACGTTGGGGTACTTCTTGGCGACGACGTCTGTATCATCTTGGAAGTCGTCGGACGAGGTGATGATCAACTTCGCGCCTTTGCTGACCATATCATCCACGACTTGCTCCAAGGTGGTGTCGGGGCGGTCCGCCGGATTGACTTTGTCCAGGTAGATCATTTCCGTGCCTTGCAGGTGCGATTCAACGTACTTGCCGGCCTCGTAATGCGCCTGACTCCAGCCGTGATCGTTGTACGGCCCGACCATGACCAGGCCAAACTTGAGCGATTCGGGGGTCGCGGCTTTCTTGCCGCCGCACGCGCTGAGCAGGGGCACCAGCACCAAGATCAGCAACAATGTAAGGGACCATACTGCTTTACGTGACATTACTTCCTCCTTTGGGTTAAGGTTACAGGGTTGTGAATGAACGCACTTTCTGGGGACGAAACACATCACGTTCGTGAGTGTAGCACAATTGGGGGCACGCGCCATTGTTTTTTCAAGGCTGTGTGTTCCCGTCGAGGGGCGGGAGAAGCCCCTCCCGGCTTAACGCAAGGATCGTTTGGGCCACGCCGTCTTCGTTGTTCGTGGGCGCGGATCGCCAGGCCAAGGCGGTGATCTCCGGGTGGGCATTGCCCATCGCCACGCAATGTTTGAGCGTGTGGAAGAGCGGCAAGTCGTTGAGGTTGTCGCCGAAGTACACGATCTCATCGGGCGCAACGTTCAAGGTCTCGGCCAGCGCGAGCAGAGCGGTGTCTTTGCGGGCTTCGGGATGGTTGACCTCAATCCAAGTGCGCGTGCCCGGTTGGAACACGACGTAAGCGCGGTCGCCCACGGTGTGTTCAAGCAAGGTGTAGAGTTGCTTCCCGCGTGGCAGTGTTTCGCAGACCGAGACTTGCGCCGGGCGCACGGACAGCAACTCGCGCAGGCCGGAGACCTCGCGGTACGGCTGATAGGGACGCTCGGCGATCAACCGGCGTACTTTGTCCATCGCCGGATCGGGCGCGGGCAAGTAGCGGCTCACGTTATCTTCCCCGTAGACCAGCGGGACGTATCCCGCCTTGTGGATCACCCGTACCGCTTCGCGCACCACCTCCGGCGGCGTGAATCTTCCCGCGTGCTGGGCATTTCCCTTCAGCACGAAGATGCCGTTCAAGCAGATCGCGCTGGCCTGCGGGCCGATCCGTTGCAAGTGGCGGCGCACCGTCCAGGGGTTGGCGCCGGTCACCAGCACAATTGGGATGCCGGCCTTGATCGCGGCCTGCAAGGTGCGCACAGTGTAAGGGGAAAGATGGCGGTCGTCGTGAGCCAAAGTCCCGTCTATGTCTGTGGCGATGAGTCTGAACATACCAGCTCCTTCAGTTGCGGTGGATTAAGTTTACCACAAAGCGGCGCGGCAAATCTGTACTTGACAGAAACCTGGGGACGGGTATACTCTTGGCAGGCGTAAGAAGTTCCCTTTAGACGATAGGCCGTTCAGGGAAAATCACCTGAACGGCCTTTTTCTGTGCCGGGGACGGACGACGCAATTCAGACCACAGATTGTGGAATAGTATTTCAGGAGGTTTTTTCAAATGAGTGAACGTTTAACAGGGACCGTCAAGTGGTTCGACGAGCGCAAGGGCTTTGGCTTCATTGAGCGCAGCGATGGGGAACGGGATGTCTTCGTCCATTTCTCAGCGATTCAGACCGAGGGTTTCCGCACCTTGCGCGAGGGCGCGAATGTGGAGTTCGAGATTGAGGACAGTGATCGTGGCCCGAAAG
>WFQZ01000202.1 GCA_015486785.1 Thermoflexales bacterium | reverse complement strand
GGATACGATCTACACCGACCCCGCGCCCCTGGAGGCGTTGGTGCAGCGTTTCGGGCGGATCAACCGCCGGGGACGGCAAACGGAATTGGCGCCGGTTCACGTCTACCGGCAGCCGGACGATGGGCAACATATCTACGACCCTGAGCTGATTGCCGGAACGTTGCGGGTTTTGGAGCGGGAGAATGGTCGCCCGATAGATGAGAGTGCCGTGGGGAAATGGCTGGATGAGATTTATAGCGGCGAGGTAGCGACCGCGTGGCAGCGCGAGTACCAGGAGGCGGCCGCCGAGTTTGAGGCTAGTTGTATTCAAACGTTACAACCCTTTGCTGCGGATAAGAACCTGGAGGCGTTGTTTTATCAAGCCTTTGATGGTCTTGATGTGTTGCCACAGGGTTTGTTGGACGTTTACCGGCAGGAAGAGGAAGAAAGTCCGATCCGCGCGGGGGAGTTATTGGTTCCGATAAGCTGGCGGCGTTTTCGCGTGCTTAAGCGCCAAGGGCTGGCAACACCCCGTGAGAAAAATATGCCGCCGGTTGTGGCCGCGGATTACACTTCCGAACTAGGGTTGGTTTTTGAAAGACGCTAATTGTACATATTCCGCTTACAGGTCGCCGAAGCTGGCCGCGCTCTTCTCCATCTGCTGCAAAAAGTCGCGCGCGGTTACGATGGGAATGTCGCGGTACGTGCTCAGCGCGAGTAGGTGCTTATCACCACTGACGATCAGATCCGCGCCGGCGTCGATGGCGCAGGCCAGGAATTTTTCGTCGTCGGGATCGTTCGGGATCGCGCCCCGCACGTTGGCAAGGCCGGGGACAAGTACAGCGTCGTGGTGCAAGAGCGTCAGTAAATCCTCGATATCGGCGTCGGTAAGCCGGTATTTTTCGCGGATTCGAGGATAGGCCAGCGTGCGCTGGATTTCGGTGATGATGGCAGGCGAGGTGCACAGGACATACTGCCGGTCGCGCCAGGCGTTTAGGACTTGCGCCGGTGTGCCGGTTCTAGAGAGAAGGCTGCTTACGAAGATGTTTGTGTCAAGCACGACTTTTAACATCGGGGGTTCTCACGGCGGCGAGCGCGTTGGCGACGTCTTGCTTCACGGTAGCGGCGGGTGTGTCCGGTGTCCGGGCGCGGACGCGGTCCAGTACCTGGAAGCGTGCCTCGCGCTCCTTGATGAGCTGTTCGAACAGTTCCATTGGGATCATAGCAGCCATCGGTTTGCCGGAACGTTCGACGATAAACATTTCACCGCCATAGCGCACGCGCCCCAACATATCGGCCAGACGGTTGCGCATTTCACGAGAGCCAACTCTTTCGACCATCAGCGACTCCTTCCTTGCTCTTTGTTGCGGTAAGTATACGCCGGTGTGGGCATTGTGTCAATTGTGTACGCAGGGGTGGAGAGGGAATGGAGAGAAGAATATGAGGGAAAAGGAGGATACTTATGCAGAATTTCACGGCTCACCGGCTGCGTTTCGTGGCCGAGGCGCAGTCCACGATTGAGTTGAACGAGCATCAGGGGTCGGCGATTCGGGGGGCGTTGTATCACGCGCTGCGGAATCGGTTTTGCGGGAATCGGGAGGCGCGGGCGTGCGATGTGTGCCCGGTGGCTGCGACGTGCCCGGTGGCTACGCTGGTGAGTACGTTGAATCCCCAGGGCGAGCGCGGACGCAATGTGCCCCGCCCTTATACGATCCAGCCGCCGCTGCCGGGCCAGGGCGGGCATGCGGTGACGGGGGACGATGGCCGCAGGGTGTTTCTGTACCGCTCCGGCGAGCGGCTGGAGTTCGGGTTGACGTTGTACGCGCAGGCGTTGCAGTTGTTCCCGTATGTGGTGCTGGCGTTGCAGGAGTTCGCGCACGGCGGTCTGGGACGTAGGACGCAGCAGGTGGATGGCCGTTGGCTGCGGGGTAGGTTGCGCATCTTGGAGGTGTGGGCCGAGAATCCTTTGCGCGGCACGCGCCAAGCGGTGCTCCAGGGTGGGGGGACGATGGTGCAGGTGCCCGATGTTCCTATCACGCACCAGGATGTTTTGCGCGTCCCGCCGCCCGCCGGGGTGGTGACGTTGCGCTTCCTCACGCCTGTCCGGTTGATCAGTGGAGGGCGGTTGGTTAAGCCGCACCAGTTCCGCTTTCAGCCGTTTTTCCAGCGGCTGATGGAGCGGCTGGAGTCTTTGAGTAAGGTGTTTTCCGATACGCCGTTGCAGTTCCCCGACCCTCAGGGGCTGATCGCTGCCGCCGGGCAGGTGTGGCTCACGCGGAATCAGTTGCACTGGGAGGAGTTGCGCAGTTACTCAACCCGCCAACGGCGCAGTACGCCTATCGGCGGGTTGGTGGGGTCTGTGTCGCTGGCGGCGGAGGATTGGTCGCCGTTCTGGCCCTGGTTGGTGTGGGGTCAGTTCGTGCAGGTGGGGAAGGACGCGGTCAAGGGGAACGGGTTGTATCTCCTGGACGAGGCGTCGGCTCGTTAGACGGAGGGAGTTATGCCGAGGGTGCGCACGTTGATTGTGGATCAGTATGGGGCGTATGTGGGCCGCCATAGTGAGCGGATTCGGGTCAGCCAGAAGCGGAAGACGCTGGTGGAGGCTCCGGTGATGTTTTTGGAGCAGGTTTTGATCATCGGGAAGGCGATTTCTATTTCCACCGACGCGCTGGCGCTGTGTGCCGGGCAGGGGATTCCGGTGCATTATCTTTCCCGACGGGGGACGCCTTATGCCGCCGTCTACGCTGCCGGGTTGGGCGGGACGGTGCTGACTCGTCGCGCTCAGTATGCGGCGTATGATGATGCGCGTGGGGTGGCGGTCGCCGGGGCTATCGTCAGCGGTAAGATTAAGAATCAGGCCCGCTTGCTCAAATATCTGGCTAAATCACGCAAGCAGAAGTCGCCGGAGCGTTATGCGGTGCTCAGTGAGGCGGCTCAGGCTATCCGCCGCCACGTGGCCGAGGTGCAGGCGTGGCAGGCGGGCGGACGGCTTTTGAATGATGGGGCGAGCCGGGCGCAGTTGATGGCTATCGAGGGGCGGGCGGCGCAGCATTATTGG
>WFQZ01000201.1 GCA_015486785.1 Thermoflexales bacterium | reverse complement strand
TGGGCCTTGGCGTGTCTGTCGGTGGGGCTGATCGGCCACGCGCTGATTGAGGTGCTGGCCCGCACCTTCTACGCGCTGCACAACACTTGGACGCCCGCCGCCGCTGCGACCGGCGCGGTGCTCGTCAATCTGGGGCTGGGGCTGACGCTGCCGAGGCTCTTTTTTCGCACCGCAGTGCCGCCCATCGCCGGGCTGGCGTTGGCCAATGCCGCAGCGGCGTTGGTGGAGATGCTCATCCTGCTTACCCTCATCAGCCGTGCCCTCGGCGGGCTGGATCATCGCGGGCTGCTCTCCTTGAGCGGGCGGGTGCTGCTGTCCTCCGGAGGCATGGCGGGCGTGTTGTGGGGCTGGCTGAGTTGGGGGCCGGTCAATGTCTGGGTGCAGGGGCTGGCCGGGATGACGCTCGGCCTGCTGGCCTACGCGCTCTGCGCTTACGGCTTGCAAATCACCGAGTTTTGGGATGCGGCGCGGTTACTCCGCCGCTGATGAGGAGTATAATTGCCGTGCCGCTCCGTACGATTCGTTTGAGCTAAGGAGTATCCCAATGGAAAGTATCCACGTTAGAAATTTCCTGGTGCTTCGGGAGGTTGATCTTCCGATTGATAAATTCATCGTTATCATTGGGCGACAAGCCAGCGGGAAAAGTCTGCTCGCGAAGCTGTTGTATTTCTTCCGCAAGTTTATGCGCGAGATTTATGTGGAGTCTATCAACAAGGGCCAGGTTAAGCGTCAAGTAGAGCGGGATGGGGTAGCGTTGTTTGAACGGTATTTTCCGCGTTATGCGTGGGGAAACGACGAATTTGAACTTGTCTACCGTGTGGATGATGTGGAAGTGTCCCTCCGACGAGGACGCAATAACCAAGGTGAGCTGCGCATCAAGCTGGATTACGCGAAGAAATTGGCGGATTTACATCGTCGGTTTAAGTTTGAGTACAAGAAATATGCCCAGGAACATGAAGACGTAGGCCGTGATGTTTGGCGGGAGTTCAAGCACGCGCATCTGGAAGATTTTATGAGCCAATATCTCCGCCCTTCGGTTTTCATCCCCGCCGGCCGGAGTTTTTTTGCCAACCTTCAGAAGAACGTCTTTTCATTTCTGGCCAGCAACATTGATATAGACCCTTTTATCAAGGAGTTTGGCCTTTCTTATGAGAGCAGTAAGAGGCTGGGCCCTCGGGTTCATAACTTGCAGAATGAAGTCGCCGGGTTGATGCTGTCCATATTAATGGGGAAGTACGTCTTTGAGGATAATCAGGATTGGATTGAGACCCAGGGACGACGTATCAACTTGGCTAACGCATCATCAGGGCAGCAAGAAGCACTGCCAATGTTGCTGATGCTGAGCACCTTGCCCTTTATCTCCGGTCAAAGGTCGACGTTCTTTATAGAGGAGCCGGAGGTGCATTTATTTCCCAAGGCACAACAAAATATCGTGGACCTATTCAGCTTACTGTACGCTCATGGACAAGGCATTGTCATTACAACGCACAGTCCGTACATTCTTACGGCGATGAATAACTTGATCTTGGCCGGTGACATCGTTCGGAGAGAGAAATCACTTTCCGGTAAGGTTAAATCGGTGATTGGGAGCGGATATCCAATCCGGTACGAGGATGTGGGAGCTTACTTCATAGAAGGCGGCTCGCTGAAAAGCATCAAAGACGATGACACGCGCCTGATCGGGGTCTCGTTGATAGATGAGGTCTCAGATGAATTTGCGCGACTGTTCAATGCGCTGCTGGATATTGAGGAACAAGTATGAACATCACTGCTGAGGCCTATGATGAATGCTCGGAGGTGCGCACCGCTCCACGGCTCTCTGTGAAGGAGCGGAAGAGCACCTTGGTCATTGATAATCCCCGCAACATAGAAATTCGTCGTGTAAAGGTGGACGGCTGTTTACCGATTGAAACTGCCAAGTGTGACTATCTCTTTGAGATACCGGAGTTGGCGAGAGCTTACTACGTGGAGCTTAAAGGGCGGGATGTAAAGCACGCCTTGGAGCAGATTCTGGCCACTGTGAGGCATCACTTCTTTGCCACGAGGCATGCAGACTACGAAAAGCGTGGCATTATTGTGTCGTCCAGAGTGCCCACCATCACACCCGGCGTACAGAGGTTGCTCAAGCAGTGCCGAAGCGTGCTGCGTCATCTTGAGATAAAAACGACGAAATACGAAGTCGTGGTTAAGTGAAACTAACACAGGAGGTTTGATATGGTGATCACCGGTCGTACAAAACTGAAGGACGCATTGGAAACTTATCCTCAGCTCAAGGAGGTGTTGCTCCAACTTTCGCCGAAGTTCAAGCGGTTGGAGCAGAGCCGATTTTTGAATACCGTTGCGCAACAGGCTTCGTTCAGCGATGTGGCGCGGATGGGAGGGCTTTCGCTGTGCAGCGTGCTGCACGCGGTCAATCGCGCTATCGGCCAGGAAGAGGCGTTGATGGAGTCGTTCCCGGACTGCATCAAGGAGACTGCGCCGGTTTCGTTCCCGCATCACGCGAGGTCTTTTCAACGGGTGATCCCCTTTGATATTCGGGAACGCAGTGATTACTTCCTGCCCGATCTCACCCGCCAGATTGAGCAGTTGCACTCCGGCGAAGCCGTTAAGTTGCTCTCCGACTTTGAGCCGACGCCGTTCCAAAACATGCTTGATGAGATGGGCTACGAGTATTTCACCGAGTGGACAGAATCGGAGCTGTTTGAAACCTACATCTATCCGCGAGAGGCTGAAGGAACGACCGCTCCGCGTGCGGACGGGAAAATCCCGCTGGTGCTGCAATCGGCTACGCCCATCGCCTATCCGGTGTTGCTGCGGCTGCTGGAATCAGAGGCCATTCAGGCGCAGTTTGAGATCGTTGAATCGAAGGTGTGGCGGGAAACGGAAAAACACCTCGCGTGGATCGTCAACGGCAAGGCGGATATCAGCTTCAGCGCGGTTATGTCCTCGGCCAAACTCTACCGCAAGGGGATTGACATCCGTATGCCGGTCATTCTGGTCTGGGATAACTTCAAAATCCTCACGCGCGGCTACGAAGCGCGGCGGTTTGAGGACTTGCGCGGGCATAAGATTCACACGCCGCTCTACAAGAACGCTCCGCCGGCCATCGTGACCCGCTACATGATGCAGAAGTTTCAGTGCAACCCGGATGAGTTTGAGTTTGTGTTCGGTTCGCCCTTTGGCCGCCCGGACGAGATTAAGGATTGCTTCGTGGCCGGTGAGTGCGATACCGTGATCCTGCGGGAGCCGGAGGCCAGCTTCGCGCTGTATGAGGCCGGGCCGGAGGCGCACACATCCATTGACTACGGGGCCTTGTGGGCCAAATTACATCCGGGCAGCGGGAAGCTCCCCAATGCCGGGCTGCTCTTCAAGGGCGAATTTGTGGACGCGCACCCTGAGGCCGCGCGTCTGTTCATCGCCGAGACGCGCAAAGCCTTGGCCTGGGTGCAAGCACATCCCCAAGAGGCGGCGGAGCGATCCGCTGCGGCGATGGGGAAACCCGCCCCAGAGGTCGAATCCTTCATCCGCCGCGCCACGCTGGATTTTGAAATGGCCGCCAAGGTCAAGCCGGAGTTGGAAACGTACCTCACCGTCGTGGGCGGCGCGAAGGTGAGTCCGGCAGCGATCCAGAAATCCATGCCCATGTTTGATTGGGAGATCGCCCCATAAACGCTCCAAGATGCCCAAGCTACGCTGGCAAGCGCGAGCTTCGCGCTTGCCAGTTTGTGTTGGAAACCGCGCCGGTATAATTTACTAGATGAAATCTTGACAAAATATTGGGGGCGTTTATACTCGCCTTAACCTTGCCCGAAGGGGGCGAGAAAAAAGGAGCGTTCTATGACTTTATCTCTGGAAATTCGTGATTTACACGTCAACGTGGCCGGGAAGGAGATCCTCAAAGGCGTGAATCTCCAGGTCAAACCGGGCGAAATCCATGCCCTGATGGGCCCGAATGGCTCCGGCAAAAGCACACTTTCTTACGCGCTGATGGGGCATCCCGACTACGAGATCACCCACGGCGATATTTTGCTCGACGGGGAGAGCCTGTTGCCCCTGAGCACCGACGAACGGGCGCGGCGCGGCCTGTTCCTGGCGATGCAATACCCGGTCGCGGTGCCCGGCGTCACACTGTACAGCTTCCTGCACGCCGCCACCAGCGCGGCGCGAGGGTATGAGGCCCGCAGTCCGCAGCAGCAAGGACGGCTCAACGCGCACTTGATCCCCATGCGCGAGTTCCGCCAGGAAGTGAACGAGAAACTGGCTTTGCTGGAGATGAATCCGACCTTCCTGCGGCGTTATCTCAACGACGGCTTTTCCGGCGGCGAAAAGAAACGCGCCGAAATCCTCCAAATGGCGTTGCTTCAACCTCGCTACGCGGTGTTGGACGAAACAGACTCCGGCTTGGATATTGACGCGCTGCGCATCGTCTCCGGCGGCGTCAACACGCTGCACCGCGAGTTGAGCATGGGCCTGCTGATCATCACTCACTACCGCCGCATTTTGGACTACATCCAACCGCAAGTGGTTCACGTCTTCTACGAAGGCCGCATCGTGCGCAGTGGCGATGCCTCCCTGGTGGACATGCTGGAAGAACAAGGCTATGCCTGGGTGAAGGATTGGGAATCATGACCGATGAACATCGTGACTTGCGCGATTTGAAGTGGCAAGATCAGTACAACTTCACCACGGAAGTCGCCTACGCGCACCGTTCCCGTCGGGGGATCGGCGAGGACGTGGTGCGGGAACTGTCGGCGATCAAAGGCGAGCCGGCGTGGATGCTGGAGTTCCGCTTGAAGGCCTTGCGCATCTTCAACCGCATGCCTATGCCGACCTGGGGCGTGGACTTGAGCGGGGTGAACTTCGACGCCTTTTACTACTACATGCGCCCCACGCAGAAAAAAGCGCGTTCGTGGGACGACGTGCCGGAAGCGATCAAAGAGACGTTTGATAAACTGGGCGTGCCGGAGGCCGAACGGAAGTTCCTGGCCGGTGTGGAAAGCCAATTGGATTCCGAATCGGTCTACAGTTCGCTCAAGCACCAGTGGGAAGAGCAAGGCATCATCTTCGTGGATATGGATACGGCGGTACAGCAGTACCCGGAGATAGTGCGGGAATACATCAGCACCGCCATCCCCATCAGCGATAACAAATTCGCCGCGCTCAACAGTGCCTTTTGGTCCGGCGGCAGCTTCGTCTACGTGCCGCCCAACGTCAAGGTGGAAATCCCCCTGCAAGCCTACTTCCGCATCAACGCGCAGAGCTTCGGGCAATTCGAACGCACCATTATCATCGCCGACGAAGGCAGCAGCGTGCATTACATTGAAGGCTGCACCGCGCCGCAATACTCCGAAGCCTCGCTCCACACCGGCGGCATTGAGATATTCGTCAAACGGGGCGCACACGTGCGCTATTCCACCATTCAAAACTGGTCCAAAAACATCTACAACCTGGTCACCCAGCGGGCCATCGTGGAAGAAGAGGGCGCGATGGAGTGGGTAGATGGCAATCTCGGCTCCGGCTTCACGATGAAATACCCGGCGGTGGTGCTCAAAGGGCCGCGGGCGCGGGGCGAGATACTCTCGATTGCCTTCGCCGGTGACGGGCAGCACTATGACGCGGGCGGCAAGGCCATTCACCTCGCGCCGCACACCAGCTCCATCATCACCTCCAAATCCATCAGCAAGGGGCTGGGGCGGGCTGATTACCGGGGGCTGGTCAAAGTGGCGCGTGGCGCGGTCGGGTCGCGCTCCAAGGTCGTGTGCGACGCTCTGCTCCTTGACCCCGAATCCCGTACCAGCACCTACCCGTACATTGACGTGCATGAAGACGAAGCGTGGATTGAGCATGAAGCTACGGTGAGCAAAATCAGCACCGATCAACTGTTCTACTTGATGAGCCGGGGCATGAGCGAGAAACAAGCCTCGGCGATGATCGTCAACGGCTTCCTGGAGCCATTTGCCAAGGAGTTGCCTATGGAGTACGCCGTCGAGCTGAACCGCTTGATTGCACTGCAAATGGAAGGATCGGTGGGCTAGATGAACGAAATATCAGCTATTCAACTCCCCTTGGAGCCGCAATCGGTGGCGGCTGTGAGTGAAAAATTCGCCGAGCCGGCGTGGATGCTCGCGGCGCGGCAAGAGGCGTGGCAGCTTTATCAGCGGATGCCCTGGCCGCACGCGAAGGAAGAGGCCTGGCGGCGCACCAACCTCCGCCGTTTTCCGCTGGATTCCATGCACTTGATGGTCGCCTCGGAGCCGTTGGATGAGTTCCCGCCCTGCTGGCAGCAGCTTTTGGCTGCGGAAAACTGCGTCTCCGGGACGCTCATTCACTTCAACGGGCTGCCGCTGCGGGCGACCCTGCGCCCTGGGGATCGCGCCAACGGCGTGACCTTCGGGGATTTGCACCAGGCATTGCACACCCACGGCGAGTTGATCCGCCGCACCTGGATGCAAGGCCGCACGACCCGCCCCGACTTCAACAGATTCACCGCGCTCAACGCGGCCCTGTGGCACGGCGGGACATTTTTGCACGTCCCGCGCGGCGTGCGCGTGGAGCGTCCGTTGCAATCGCTCGTCACCTACGGGCTGAACGGCGGCGCGGCACTGCACCACACCCTCATCGTGGCGGAAGAAGGCAGCCACGTCGCATTGATCCAGGATCGCGCGTCGCTGGAAAGCGGCCCGGCGATGGCGGTGGAGGTGGTCGAAATCTACGCCGCCGCCGGTGCGACGGTGCGCTACGTGAGCTTGCAGCACTGGGGCGCACAACGGTACACGGTCAGCGTGCAGAACGCCGAGTTGGCCGAAGGCGCGAATCTGCAATGGGTCGGTGGCTCGCTGGGCGGGAAAATGAGCAAGGAATTTTGGCACAGCGCACTCAACGGCCCGCAAGCTCGTTCCCTGATGCAGAGCTTCACCTTCGCCACGGGTGATCAGCACATTGATCAGAGCACCTATCAGCACCACCGGGCAGCGGATACGCACAGCGACTTGCTCTTCCGCAACGTCCTGCGCGACCGCGCCCGCACCGTCTTCTACGGCATGATCCGCGCCGAGCGCGAGGCGATGGGCATGGAGGGCTATCAAGCCAACAACAACTTGTTGCTTGACGATGCCCACGCGCACGCCATTCCGGGCCTGGAGATCAACTGCAACGATGTGATGTGCAGTCACAGCGCAACCACATCCCGACTCGACCCGCAACAACTGTTCTACTTGCAAGCGCGGGGCTTGCCGCGTCCGGCAGCGGAACGGCTGATTGTGCAAGGCTTCCTGCGTCCGGTGGTGGATCAAATCCCGCTGGCGCACACCCGGCGGCGGCTGGAAGATGAATTGCTCCGCCGCTTTGATACAGACGCTTCAGGAGGTGCGGCGTGATTGTCATTCTGGCGCGGCTCATCAATATCACGGTGGGAATTGTGGGGCTGCTGCTCCTGCTGCGGGTCATTCTGACCTGGTTCGGGGTTTCGGCGCAAAATTGGATCGTGCAGACCGTGCTCACCCTCACCGAGCCGCTGTTGCGTCCGCTGCGCCGCTTCTTGGGCGGAGTGCCGTATCGCCACTTCGGCGGGATGATGACCTTCGACGTGGCGGCACTGCTGGCGTTGCTGTTGCTGTGGATGGGGCGCGGCTTGCTGCTCTGGCTGCTGGGGTTCGTGCAGACGTTGACGCTGCTGGCACTGCATCCCGTCGGCAACGTGCTGACGCTCACGGTGATGTTGGTGGACTTGGCGCTGGAGTTGTACACCATCGCGTTGCTGGTGCGCATCCTCTTTGAGTGGCTGCGCGTGCCCTACACCCATCCGGTGATGATGTTCCTGTGGCGGATCACCGAGCCGCTGCTCGCGCCGGTGCGCCGCTGGGTGCCGCCCTTCGGCGGGCTGGATTTCTCGCCGGTGATTGTGTATCTGCTGTTGTATGTGTTGCGACAAGTCTTTGTGATGTTCTTGTACATGATTTTCTAATGGAGGTGGCGTAATGAGAATGGTGGAGATCATTGAGAAGAAGCGGGACGGCAAGCCTTTATCCACGGAGGAGATTCAGTTCTTCGTGAACGGCTACACGGAGGGGCGGATTCCCGATTACCAGGCGTCGGCCTTGCTGATGGCGATCCTGTGGCAGGGCATGGATGATCGCGAGACGAGCGATTTGACGCTGGCGATGGCTCATTCCGGCGAGATGCTGTCGCTGCGGGACGTGGCCCCGTTCGTGGTGGATAAGCACTCAACCGGCGGGGTCGGCGATAAGGTGAGCTTGGTCGTCGCGCCGACGGTGGCCGCGTGCGGGCTGCCGGTGGGCAAGATGTCCGGGCGCGGGCTGGGCTTTTCCGGCGGGACGCTGGACAAGTTGGAGTCGATCCCCGGCTACCGCACCAACTTGACGGTGGCGGAGTTCAAGGCGCAATTGCAGCAGATCGGCATCGTGCTGACCGGGCAATCGGCGAACTTGGCCCCGGCGGATGGCAAGCTCTACGCGCTGCGGGATGTGACCGGCACAGTGCCCAGTCTGCCCCTGATCGTCAGCTCGATTATGAGCAAGAAGATCGCGGCGGGGGCCGATGCGATTGTGCTGGATGTGAAGATGGGCAGCGGCGCGTTTATGAAGACCTTGGAAGAGGCTCGTGCCTTGGCCGAGGGCATGGTGCGCATTGGGGACGCGGTAGGGCGCAAGGTGGCCGCGCAAATTTCGGACATGAATCAGCCGCTGGGGCACGCGATTGGCAACGCGCTGGAGGTCAAAGAGGCGATTGAGACGCTGCACGGCGGCGGGCCGGATGACTTCCGGGAGCATTGTCTGGTCATAGCCGGGGAGATGCTGACCTTGAGCGGGCATGCCGAGCGGGTATCCGAGGGGAAGAAGCAGGCGCGGCAGGCGATTGCCTCCGGGGCGGCTTGGGAGAAGTTCCGGCAACTCATCGCCGCGCAGGGCGGCGACGTGCGCTACGTGGATGAGCCGGAGCGTTTGCCGCAAGCGCGTTTCATCACGCCGGTGGAGGCGACGCAAGGCGGCTACCTGGCGCGCGTGCAGACGGACGAGATCGGCATGACGGTGGTCGGGCTGGGCGGCGGGCGGTTGCAGAAAGGCCAGGCCATCGATCCGGCGGTGGGGTTGGTGATGCCGATCAAGGTGGGCGATCCGGTGCAGCCCGGCGAGGTGCTGTTCACCGTGCATGCCAACGACGAAGGGCTGCGCGACGAGGCCATCCAACGAGTGCTGGCCGCGTTGACGTTCTCCGAGTCGCCGGTGAAGCCGCTCCCGCTGTTCTACGATTAGCAGTTACGATTGACGCGATGCGGAGCCAGGCAAATCACTGCCTGGCTCCGTTTTTATTCCTCCAACGGACGGATGTCCCAGCCCCGCGCTTTGCTGAAGCGCATCCGAAACCGCTGCCCGTCCAGAGTGCGCACGTCTCCATCCCACGATTTGGCCGTGGCGCGGCGCACTTCCCACGCGGCAACGGTC
>WFQZ01000200.1 GCA_015486785.1 Thermoflexales bacterium | reverse complement strand
TTGCAGCACCACCCGTCCCGCCGCCGGCGACAACACCTGCCGCGCCGCCCGTGCCTCGCCCAGATGCTCCGTCCACGCCAAAACCTCCGCGCCCCCCTGCGCCGCCCAAGCCGCCAGCTCCGCCAGCGATGGGCCGAGCACCAGCACCCGCTCACCCGCCGGTACGGAGCGAGCCGCCGCCGTCAACACCCGCCCCTCAGCCGAGAGATGCACTACTTACACCCCACCTTCCACACCCAAATCTTCGCCTCAACCTGCTGCCCGTCCGCCGACCACACCCGCACCGTCGCCGGCATCGGCTCACAGAGCCGCCAGCGCACCGGAATAGTCAACCCCGCCACAATCGGCTGATCCTCCAACTGACTGCGGTACGGCGGTGTGCCGCCGTTCACGTTCAAAGCAATCGTCCCTTCATAATCCCCGCTGTTGGGGATAGGATGCCACTCCACAAAAGACCAGGGCGGATCGGAAAAACTCAACGGCGGGCCGGGCGGCGCAGGTGTCGCCGTGGCCTTGGCGTGTTCGGCCTTCGTCGGCGTGACGGTCGCCGTGATCGCCGCCGTGCCGGACAAAGTCGCCGTGGCCGAAAGCGTCACCGTGGGCATGGGCACATCCCCCGTCGGACGCGCTCCGCCCGGTGTGGGCGTCGCCACCAACACCGTCACATACACTTGCGGCGTGGGCGTCGGCCCCGCCGGGGAAGCCGTCCCCTTGGGTAGCGCACAAGCCAGCGTCAAAATCAACAGCCCCATCAGCAACCAGAGATGTCCCTTCATCGTCCGCTCCTATTCCCCGATGATCTTGACCAACACGCGCTTGCGGCGGCGGCCATCGAACTCACCGTAGAAAATCTGCTCCCACGGGCCAAAATCCAGCCGCCCATTCGTCACCGCCACCACCACGCCACGCCCCATCACTTGCCGCTTGAGGTGCGCATCGCCGTTGTCTTCTCCGGTGCGATTGTGCCGGTAATGACCGAGCGGCTCGTGCGGCGCGAGGGACTCCAACCAGTCATCGTAATCTTGCAGCAAGCCCCGCTCGTCGTCGTTGATGTACACCGAAGCCGTGATGTGCATCGCATTCACCAGCAACAATCCTTCGCGGATGCCGCTTTCCCGCAAGCACGCTTCCACCTGCGGCGTGATGTTGATGTAAGCCCGCCGCGTGGGCGTCTCAAACCATAGTTCCTTCCGATAGCTCTTCATAATTCACCTCCTGCTTGATATGACCACAGGCCGCCGCCCACGGCCAGCCCTCCATAGATCACCGTATCCCAACGCACCCCGTAGATGGCGGGATACGGATCGCCGCGCAACAAAGTCAAACCGGCGCAGAGCAGCCCATAGAGCGGCAAAGCCCAGATGCCAAAATCACGCTGCCACAACGAGCCAATCGCCAGCCCCAACGCGGCGACCGCGCCCAACAGCGGCACATCGTACCGCAAAGCCGGAACGTGCATCATATCCGGGGACATCGCGCAAGCCCAGCGCCACAGCGGCGCGACCTGCCAAGCCTCGCGTCCCCAAGCGCATCCGACCGCTGCACAGCCCCACCACGCCCCGGCAGCACTCAGCAACGCCGCCGCCGCGAACAGAATCACCGCTTCGCGCCCCGGCACGCGCGTCCGCTGCCGCCACCACGCCAACCCCAACATCCCGCCGAGCCACACCCCGACGGCGGCGAACCCGCCCACGCGCGTCAAACGCCACACATCCGCCGCATGCTGCACAAAATACGCCCGCTGTCCCAAGACATACCCCATCCGCCCGCCGAGCAAGCCCACAAGCGCGATCATCCACGCCCCGCCGAGCACCGTCCGCCGCGCCACGCCGACTTGATCGGCCCGCCACCACAACGTCCCCAGCGCGGCAGCGACGCCCAGCAGCACGCGCACCGTATACAGCGGAAGCCACCACGCGCCGATGCGCATCGCTTAACCCTGAGGCCGATCCTTATGCCGTGGGAGGTGCGCCAGCACCGGCACGGAGAGCCGCTCCACATCCTCCGCCGAACGCACCATCGGATCAAGGTAATGAACGAGGAAAGCCCCTCCCAGCCCCAAGGCCAAGGCCAACAGCAAGCGCACCGCCGGGCCGAGCAACTGCGCCTTGAGCGGCGGCGCAACCGGATACGGGGTCGAACGATCCACACATTGCGCCGTCGTCGCCAAGCCGGATAACTGCGGATAGTAAGCCGCGCCGTTCTGCGTGATCTCCGCACTCACCGCATCGGCCAGCACGGCCAACTGCGCCGCATCGGGCCACGTAAGATAAACCACCAACATAGATTGCGAATTATCGCTGACCACAGCCCCTTGGATCGCCGTGGGCGCAACCCGCACCCCCGCCGTCGCCGCCCGCTCCGCCACCGCCTCCGCGAACCGCTCCGTGCGGGCCACATCGGATAGCCCATTGGCGACATACTCAGAGGAAAGCCAGACGTAATAGCGGCCATAATCCACCGAAAGCCCGGCGGGCGTCTCTCCGGCGGTAAAGCGCAACAGCACCTGATAACTGGTCGCCGGAGGGTGATACGTGCCCCCCAGATACACCGCCGCCAGCACCACCGGCGTCACCACAATCCACCACCATCGCCGCACCACGTTGTACATCGCTCGCAATTCCATAGCACCTCACCGATAATCTTTCAAACATTGTACCGTGCTCATAGAAAGGGACAACGGACGTGCCGCGCACCCGTTACGTCTAGGCGCGTCTAGGTGCGACGCACTTTGGAAGTGCCTCGCAACTTAAACTTGTGTGGCACAGAACTCGCATTACACTCGCAGAGCAGCAAACGGAGCGAGGGACGAAAATGAAACGTGTGCTTTGGGGACTGGCTTTCTTCCTATGGATCACCGGCATAGCGACTTTGTTCTACCTGGTGCCGCAACAACGCCCCGTGGATGGGATGCAGTTGCGCCGCTGGTGGACGCTGAGCCGCGCGGTGCTCGGCGCGGGGCTGATCGGCGGCAGCGCGATCTCCCTCGGAGCGTGGAGCTTGCGCCGCTTGCGCCTGGCGCAGATGCCCGACACATTGCACTTCCTGAGCGCGGCGACGCTGGGCCTAGGGCTGGAGAGTGCCGCGATGTTGCTGGTGGGGATGCTCGGCGGGGCCAACGGCTGGGGCACGTGGGGCGTGCTCTTGGGCGGCTGGATGCTGGCCCCGCGCACCACGATCCGCCTCACGCGCCGCACCGCGCAGCGGTTGCGCCGGGCCTGGCGCGATACGGAGCGCGGCTTGCGCACCTACACGGCTCTCACGCTGGGGATTTCCGGCCTCAACGCGCTCTTGCCGCCGATTGATTGGGACGGATTGTTCTACCACCTCACCGGCCCCAAACTCGCGCTGGCGGCGGGACGCATCGGCTGGCTGGACCGCGCCGTCCCGCATTTCAATTTCCCCTGGCTGGGCGAATCTCTGTACCTGCTGGCCCTCCGCACCGCCGGAGAAGCCGCGCCCAAGCTCCTGCACTGGGGAACATCCCTGCTGCTCGTCGGCTGGATCGCCTGGTGGGCCTATCGCCGTTGGGGCGAACGGGGGGCACAGTGGGCCGGGGCACTCTTCCTGGCCATGCCGATGGTCGCCACGCTGGCCGGAATGGCGTACACAGATCTCTTCTTGACCCTCTTCGCCGTGGCCGAGTGCGCCTTATTGGCCGAAGCGACCTCCACGCAACGTTCCGCATCCTGGTTCGGCTTGGCCGGGCTGCTGGGCGGATTGGCGACCGGCGTCAAGTACACATCCCTCACCTGGCCGCTCAGCGGCTTGCTGCTGACCTTGCTCTACGACACCCATCAGCCCGCCCCGCGAGGCCGTCGGACGCTCGCCTTCCTCGGCGGCGCAATCGGCGGCGGGTTCATCTGGCCGCTGAAGAACCTCATCTGCACCGGCAACCCGGTGTATCCGTTCGTGTGGGGCGGCCCGGAGTGGGATAGCATCCGCATGGCCTGGTATCAAAGCGCAGGCTCAGGCATCTGGGGGAACTGGAAGGCCATCGCCTTGCTGCCGCTGCACCTTACGCTCGGAATCCGCGATATGAACTTTTACGATGGCCGCACCGGCCCGCTGTGGCTGATCCTACTGCCGC
>WFQZ01000199.1 GCA_015486785.1 Thermoflexales bacterium | reverse complement strand
CCAGGACGCGAGTGAGCTGTTTCAACCCGCGCATGGCCAGGTATTCCGTCTGCACCGGGATGATCACGCGCTGTGCCGCGATGAGGGCGGTGGTGGTGAGCACGCCCAGGCTGGGCGGACAGTCGAGGAAGATGTAGTCGTAGTTATCCCGCACCGGGGCTAGCCTTGTCTCGAGGGTGCGGCCCCAGCCGGGCTCTCCCAACAGCTCCGCTTCCGCGCCGGCGAGGTCGAGGTTGGCCGGGACGAAGTCCACGCCATCCGTCTTGCTCGTCTCGATCACCTGGGACAGCGCGGGCCCTGCATCGATCAGCACGTCGTAGATCGTGTTCGCGAACGTGTCCGGATCGAACCCCAGGGCCGTGGTCAGCCCGCCCTGGGGGTCGAGGTCGACCAGCAGAACCCGCTTGTCGTGCTCGGCTAAGGCGGCCCCCAGGCAGACGCAGGTGGTGGTCTTTCCCACCCCACCCTTTTGATTGGCGACAGCGTAGATGCGAGCCATACAAGCAGTTTAACATAACAACAGTACAATGTCAAGCTGTGAATAAGTTGAAATGGTAAGACAGTACGCTGGTAAGATTCTCCATGGTGTGTGGGGAATATACACTCCCCACAGCCACATGTACCAACAAATGACCGCCCTGACTACCCTTGTGGGAGAACCCCCTGGGTTCTTGTCATCAGGGCGGGACCTTTTACGCGGACAAGCCGGCAACCGGGTACCAGTAGCGGCAGGGTGATAGGGTGTACGGAAGGTCAGCCGTGGAGGACGTGCAGCCACGGGATCCTGGAGAAGTGCTTCTTGTCGAACGTGTACACATCCGTCAGTCCCTTCTCCCGCGCGAAGCACGCGAGGTACGCATCGGTGAAGTCGATGCTCAGCTCGGCGTGGAGCACGGCCGCCTCTTCCAGGATGCGCGCGTTTGGCACTTGCACGCCGGGCATGTTGAGGATGGCGATCGCCTTCTCACTCGCCTCCTGCTTGAGTAGGTTGAAGATTGATGTCTCCAGCGTCCAGACGATCTCGGCAATGACCATCGCCGGCACGGTGAGCACGACCTCCCCGGCCGCCGCCTGCCGCAGCACCCGCTCGGCCTTCTCCGCCTGATCGGGTGGTTCACCGGTCAGGTAGCGGAGAAAGAAGCACGTGTCGGCGCTGGCTTTCTTAGCGACCATGACGGGACGCATGCTCCTCGCGCGCGATTCGCCGCAGCTCGTCCAACGACGGGATGGGCTTCTTCGCCTTCACCGAGCCGCGCATCTCCAACAGGTGCTTCCGCTTTATCGGAAGCACCCGCACGGAATCGCCGTCCTCGAAGAACATCAGCCCATCGCCCTGCTTCAAGTTCCAGCGGCGGACGAGCCGCGCAGGGACGGTGATCTGCTTCTTCGATGATAGGGAGGAGATGGCCATACTATCACCGCCTTACTTTACTAGATTGCCTTACTAATATAAGTATACTTAGGTAAGAGCGAAAAACAAGGTGATTTACCATATTCGGGTGGCAGTTGCCCCGCATACTGCTTCTGGGTACTGGTCCAAGCTGAACCAACCAGCTTGATCAAATTAGAGCCTCGCTATTGCCTCCTGTGGGTGTCACTATCTTGGGTGGGTGTGGTGTTGGGACATGACCGGCCATGAACTGGCTTCCAACGGATTGATGGATATCGGGATAACGCTCCACCTTAAAGGGAAATAGTTTGGCGAAGAAGTTTCCCCAGCTCTATAGGTAGATCTTCAATTTTCTGTAGCGATATCACATGCGAAAACATTTGCTCAGCATCGTCATGCGGTGGGATTGCAACTTCAATGATCTTCCAGCCACGTGATTCTAGTGCTTCTACCACGGATTTTGTATGCTTAATGCTTGCTTCACCACCATATGCTGTTGCTGCTGGTGCCCCATCGCTGATAATTATCATTATCTTCTCAGGGTTATTTGAATATTTAACGGATTCGATTTCCACTTCCTCGGCCACCGCCGCTATTGCGACACCGTCTCGATTGTTAATTCCCAAACTGATGCTGCCTAGGCGTTTCGTATTCGGATGGGATGGGGTGTCGTAACGAAAAATAACGGTGGATTTATCGCCAAATGGGGGCATATCGGCCGCATGGCCAAAAATGAACATTTTTATATCGCTACAAGTTTTTACCGCCTCTTTGATTGCGATCGCTGCGCGTTGTGCCTGGGCAATCTTTCTATCGCCCATCGATCCTGACTGGTCGATCAGCAGCACAACGATCTTTTGTTTGTTCACTTGAT
>WFQZ01000198.1 GCA_015486785.1 Thermoflexales bacterium | reverse complement strand
GGTCAATGCGGGCGACCAGCTCCTCCGTCGTCCGCGCCTCCGCGAACAACTGCTGCCAGCGGTCGCGGGCTTGACTCTCGGCAGCCAGCGTGGTCGCCAACAGCACCGTGCTTTCGTCCTCCAACAACGTAAAGCCGATGTGCATACGAGGGGGCAAAGTCCCGCCCAGGGGAATCAACAGCCGGTCTCGCCGGGGGAACAACTCCAGCGTGTGATCTGGGTGGGAGACAAACGCATACCCCGGTCCGACCTGGCCCAAAAACAACTCCTCTTCCCGGCAGACGAGGCAAGTGAGACAGCCGGAGCTTTTCTCGCCGACCGCCAAGGTCTCATTCACATGCACCAAGTAGCGGTTGGCCGCCGCCAGAGCACGGCGCAATCGCGCCACCACACTGCCGGACGAGGCCCAATACGTCTCCACCGCCACCGTGCGAATCTCGCGGCTGCGATGGGGCAGCATCGGCAACAAATCCACCAGCACGACCAGTTGCTCGCCCGCCTCCACCGGCGTCCCCGCCGGCGGATAAGAAACCATCACCTCCGGCGAAGGAAGCTGACGGCGTACCCCGCCCCGAAAACGCAGAATTTCGCTATAACGTCGCATACAATCACCCGCACCAGTGTAAAGAGAAGGAATGCTTTGTCAAGCGAAGGGAAATCTCGTGCGCGATGCGGAACAATTTACTGCCCTCACGGCGATTGCGCCTCGCGGGCGCAGCGGAAGCCGACGTTTTCTTGGAGCGTTTGCGGGGGGAGTTGGTTGCGGGCGAAGGCTTGTGCCCAGCTATGGATGGCGTTCCACGCGCCGCCCCGAATCACGCGCCCCAGTTGATCGGCGTTGTACCAATCCTCCGTCCACTCCCAGACGTTCCCGGCCATGTCTTCCACGCCGTAGGGACTGGCGCCTTGCGGGTAGCTGCCGACGATTTCCGCGCTGCCCGCGCCGCCTTCCTTGGTGTTCGCCACGCCCTCGCGCCACGTATCGCCCCATGGATAGGTGCGCCCGTCCGTGCCCCGCGCGGCTTTTTCCCACTCCGCCTCGGTGGGCAGTTTCTTCCCGGCCCAGGCGCAGTAAGCTCGCGCATCGTCCCAGGAGATGTTGGTGACGGGGTAATCGGCCATCTCCGGAGCGTATGATCCCCAGGGGGCGGCATGCCCGGTTTCCTCAACGAAGGCGTGATATTGCTCCATTGTCACTTCGTACCGGTCAATCTGATACGTGGGCAGATAGACTTCGTGGGGCGGCTTCGCGCCGTTGGATACGCCGCCCATGATGAACTTGCCCGCCGGTATCGTGACCATCTCGCTGACATCGGCCCGCAGCGGGGAAGAGAAAGCCTGCGGCTGCGTTTGCGCTTGGGGACGCAAAAACAGCACCGGCAGCGAGACGAGAGCCGCCACCAGCAACAGGATCAGCACCGGTACAGGCACCGGGCCGATCCGCCCCTGCAACACGTATTTGACGTGCGGCCATACTTCCGTGGTGGTCGGGCCGCCGCTTAACTCCGCCACCCGCTTGAGCTTCCCCCGGATTGCGGCGACCAGGTCCTGCGGATCAAAAGGCTTGGTGATGTAATCATCCACGCCCATCTCCTTGCCCTTACGCACGTCCTCATCGCTGGTCTTGGCCGTCAGAAAGATGAAGGGGATTTTCATCCACAACTGGTTGCGGTGTACGCGGATGTACAACTCGTAGCCGTCCAGGTGAGGCATCATAATATCGGCCAGGATGAGATCGGGGATCGTGTGCTCCAAAACCTGCAAGGCTTCCTGCCCCGAAAAGGCCGTCAGCACCTCAAACCCTTCCATCTCCAACGTCAGCTTGATCCCATCCACCAAGTCGTGATTGTCGTCAACTACCAGGATCGTTTTCATCTCCAGCCTCCTCGTCAGCGTGCTTGCTCCAATGTACGGGCAACAATGACTTTTGTCAAACCCGCAAGCACCCATTCTAATCTGGTTCTTATCTCGTGCCGGTATAGTAGTCACTGATGTTGAAAGATCAAATCTATCCCAGGAGGAACGTATGAGCGCAGAGCATACTGTGGAATCATTGACATTCAAAACGGAAGTACAGCAATTGTTACACATCCTCTCTCATTCCCTGTACAAGGAGCGGGAGATTTTCTTGCGGGAGTTGATTTCCAATGCCTCGGACGCCCTGCACCGGCTCCAATTCGAGATGCTGACCAATCGGGAGGTGCATGACCCGGATGCCGAGTTAGCCATCCACGTGGATGTGGACGAGGAAGCCAAGACGTTGACCATCTCCGATAGCGGGATCGGCATGACACACGAGGAGTTGGTGGAAAATCTGGGCACGATTGCCCATTCGGGAGCGTTGGCGTTCCTCAAGACGCTGGAGGAAGGGCAGCGGCCCGATGACATCATCGGCCAATTCGGCGTGGGATTTTACGCCGTGTTTATGGTGGCCGACGAGGTACGGGTGACCACGCGATCCTATCGCCCTGATGCCCAGGCCTGGACGTGGACTTCGCGCGGCGACAGTGCTTACACCATCACCCCGGCGGAGAAGGAGACGCGCGGCACGGTGGTTGAAGTACAACTCAAGGAGGACGCGGCGGAGTTTGCCTCTCCCTGGCGGATCAAGCAGATCATCAAGCAGCATTCGGACTACGTCGCGTTCCCCATCTACGTGGACGACGAGGTCGTCAATCAACAGCAAGCCTTGTGGCAGCGTTCCCCCTCCGAAATCACGGACGAAGAGTACGACGACTTCTACCGCCAATTGACCTTGGACTTTGAGCAGCCACTCTTGCACCTGCACATCGTGGCCGACGTGCCGGTGGACATTCACAGCATCCTCTACGTGCCGCGCGGCACCGGTCACAACGTCCTCGCGCCCAAGACCGACTACGGCCTCAAACTCTACTCGCGCAAGGTGCTCATCCAGGAGCACAACAAGGATATGCTGCCCGAATACCTGCGCTTCATTGAAGGTGTCGTAGATTCGGCGGACATCCCGCTCAACGTGGCCCGCGAAACGGTGCAGAGCAACCGCGCCGTGGGACACATCAAGAAAGCCCTGCGAGGCCGCATCATCAAGGCCCTCAAGGAGCTGGGCGCGGAGAAGCCGGAGGATTACGCGATCTTCTGGGAATCGTTCGGCATCTTCATTAAGGAAGGCGTGACCACCGACTTCGGCGGGCGGGACGACTTGCTCCCGCTGCTGCGCTACAAGACCTCGCAATCAGAGGGTCGGTGGATTTCGCTGGAAACCTACGTGGGGCGGATGTCGGAGGAGCAAACCGCCCTCTACTACATCCTGGGGGATTCCGAAGCGGCGGTGGATTCCAGCCCGCACCTGGACGCCTTCCGCGCCAGAGGGCTGGAGGTGCTCTACATGACCGATCCGCTGGACGCGCTGGTCATTCAGAGCTTGCGCGAGTACCAGGGCAAACCGTTCAAAAACGTGGACGATCCGGAGCTAGAACTCCCACCGCTGGAGAAGCCGGAGGAATCACCTGAAGAAACCACCTCCGACGAGGCTCTAAGCGAGCTGATCGTGCGCTTCCGCAACGTCCTGGGGGATCGTGTGTCGCAAGTCCGCGAGTCCCAAGTGCTGCAAGATAGTCCTTGCCGCCTGGTTTCCGCCGCCAGCGGGCCGGAAAACGATATGCAGCGAGTGCGCAAGTGGCTGGAGCGGGATTACGAAGTGCCGGTGAAGATTCTGGAACTCAACCGCCGCCATCCCCTCATCCACAACCTGGCGCAGTTGATCGCTCGGCGACCGGAGGACCCGCTCATCAACCCCACCATTGAGCAGCTATTTGAAAACCTCCTGCTCCTAGATGGCCTGCACCCCGATCCGGTGCGCATGGTGCCGCGCATCCAGACCTTGCTCACGGAAGCCGTCTCCAAAGCCCTGTAAAACTCACTCGGCGCGAAGGCCAATCCCTTCGCGCCGAGCCTCTACCACATCGCCGATTCCGCCCCGTGAGGCTGAAGCTCCCAGATCGCCACGGAAAGAGGCGGCATGTGCGTATCTACAGGCGCACTGCTCCACAAGAGCGTGCCGGTCGTGGAAGGCACGCGCCGATTCATCGGCCCCAAGTTCACCGCCACCAGGTAATGAGAGTTCTGCCCGGTGTAAGAAGTGACCCACATCGCCGTATCGCAAAAGCGCACTTGAGGCGATCCGTAAATCAAATCGGGATGCGCCTTACGCAACGCGATCAACTGCCGCACCGCCTCCAGCACCTCCGTGTTCTGCCGCTCCGGCGACCATTCCATCGCCACCCGCCCGGCGGATAGCCCCCGGCCTGGGTCGTCCTTGCTGTACCGTTGCGTCAAGCCCACCTCCGTTCCGTAGAACAAGATCGGCGGCTGCGGCCACAGCATCAAGAACGCCAGCGCGACCTTCAAACGGCGCACATCCCCTTCTGCCGCGAACAGGAAGCGATCCAAGTCATGGTTATCAATGAACACCGGCTGCAAGAACCCCGGCTGCAAAGCAGCGCGATGCGCCAGGCAGAAGCGGAACATCTCGGTGCAATGCCCGTGACCATACGCCAACATATGGCGCACCTGCTGCTCCCATAGAAAATCTAACGCCCCATCCAACCGCCCGTGATACGGCTGCAACAGATTCGGCGGCTGGACAATCTCGCCGAACAGCCAGACATCGGGATTGACCGCCCGACAAGCCGCCCGGAAGATGCTCCAGAAAGACGGCCCCGGCCCATCGGCAAAGTCCAACCGGAAACCATCCACCCCCTCCCCTAGCCAGAAGCGGGCCGCCTCAATGAGATACCGCTGCACCGCCGGATGAGCGTGATTCCATTCCGGCATCGTCGGCGAGCCGAAGTACCCCCGATAGCCGTGTGGATAGATGCTATCAAAGTGGAACCATTCACGATAGGGACTGGTGGGCGTGTGCAGCGCATCCTGGAAGAACGGATGGCGGTCACTGCAATGATTCAAAGCCAAATCAAGCACAATGCGCAAATTGCGGCGGTGCGCCTCCTGCACCAGCATCCGGAAGTCGGCCATATTGCCCAAGCGCGGCTCAATCCGCCGATAGTCCGTGGCGTCATACCCGTGGGCCGAGGGGCTGGGGAAAATCGGCGAAAGCCACAACGTGTTGACTCCCAGCTCTGCCAGATAATCCAGCTTCTCCGTGACTCCCCGCAGCGTTCCCCCGCATACCTGCTCCAGATCATCCGTCTGGATGAAGGGGCGTTCCACACCGCGATTGAAGCGATCTACAAAAATTTGATACACAATCGCTTCCCGTGCCCACGCCGGCGGCTGGAGCGTATCCACCGTATAAGCGAACATCTGCCCGCTGCGATTCTGCGGCGGATGCACCGCATCATCGCCGAAGTGCCGCCTGGTTTCGGCGATGAGCAGCGGCCCCGGCTGCGGATTATCGGCAAAAACCCAAGTCCCGCCTTCCGTCCGCGCCCCAATGCGATACCAAACGACCGTGCCCTCCGCTTGACCGGGCAGCGTGGCCTCCCAATGCGTGACATAGCCCCACAGCAGCGGGTCCCACTCGGTGGCCGTCACAGACAACGTCAATGAGTGACTGGTGGGCGACGGCATATTCCCATCCGTCGTATAAAAACACATCATCTGCTGCACCTCCACATCGGGGCCGGTCCACACGTGAAGCGTGACCGGTTCCCCAGGACGTGGATCGCGTGGGGTGATGTTGGCCCCGTGCTGGATGCCACTCCGCCTGGCTCGGTGATTCAAAATGCGCAATTCCGCGCTGCTATGCGTACCAAAGATGATGTTTTCCCTCATTGTCCTCCCCCAAATATCCGGCGGGCGTTCTACGCTCCGCCGGTAGGTTGCCCCGGATGTAACAGGGCGATTGATGACAATCGCCCTGTTCATACCTAAAGTATACGGAAGGCCATAGCATTGTCAAAACGTCATTGCCCGACCTGAGGCAAGAGCGCGAAGTTGAGAAATACAGCCGCTGCGTTTTGAATTACAGCCGCTACGTTTTGAAATGCAGCCGCTACGTTTTGAAATGCAGCCGCTGCGTTTTGAATTACAGCCGCTGCGTTTTGAATTACAGCCGCTGCGTTTTGAATTACAGCCGCTGCGTTTTGAATTACAGCCGCTGGAGTTGCGACGCACTTCGGAAGT
>WFQZ01000197.1 GCA_015486785.1 Thermoflexales bacterium | reverse complement strand
GTACAGCGTCACCAGCACCACCGAGGCCGCCACGGAAGTCATCGCCAGCGAGGCGATCCAGGCGTAAAAGTGCAGCGCGAGCAGCACGCCCGCCGCCAACACACACGCCCAATCGCGCCGCCGCAGGGATCGCCACGCGGCACGCTGCGAGGTCAATGCAAAAGGCGCGAGGATCAGCGAAGCCAAGATCATCCGCCAAGCGGCAATCGTCAGCGAGGGAGCATACACTTGCGCCAAGCGGATGAAAGTCGAAGCCGTGGAAACGGCCAGCACACCGATGAGCATCCCCAAGGTGGGCGGGAACGCGGTGCGCTCGGTGATCAATCGCGGCATCAATCGGCTGAATGAGTGGGCAAGGAAGCGAGTGTTTCGCCATGCAACGCGCGGCGCAACGCGGTGCGATCATCCCACGGGTACTCGGTCTCGCCGAAGCACATACTTTGCTCGTGCCCCTTGCCGCACGTGAGCAGCACATCGCCGGGGCGGGCCAACTCCACCGCCCGCAGGATCGCCGCGCCTCGGTCGGGAACGCGCCAGAAGTCTTGCCCTTCGCGCCGTCCCTGCGCGATCAAGCCTTGAGCGATGGTCTCTATGATGTCGGGCAGCGGCTCGGTGCGCGGATCCTCCGCCGTGATGACCGTCAAATCCGCCGCCGCACCGGCCACCTCGCCCATCATCCGCCGCTTGTCCTTATCGCGCAGCCCGGCACTGCCAAAGACGACGATCACCCGCCCTTGCGGCCCGGTCATCTGACGCGCCGTAGCCAGGGCTTGCCGCAGCGCGTTGGGCGTGTGCGCAAAATCCACGATGGCCGTGAACGGCTGCCCTTCATCAATCAACTCCATCCGGCCGGGGACGCCGCGCATCTCCGCCGCCCCCTGCGCCACCGCCTCCAGCGGCACGCCGACCGCCAGGGCCGCCGTCGCCGCCGCCAGGATGTTGCTGACGTTGTACGATCCCACCAACGGCGAAACGATGTCCACCGCCTCGCCGGGGATGTGCAGCTCAAACGCCAGCCCTTGCGCCGAGTAGCGCACGCGCCGCGCGGTGACGTCCGCCTCGTCCGCATCCAGCGCGTAGCTCAGACTATCCAGTGGCAGTTTGGATAACGCCGGATAGGAGATCGGGTCGTCGTAGTTGAGTACCGCGATCTTCGGCTGATCGGGCTTCTCATACGCCGTTTCCAATCCCACGAACAATTGCGTCTTGGCCGCCAGATACGCCTCCAACGAGCCGTGATAGTCCAAGTGTTCGTGCGTGACGTTGGTCATCACCGCTACATCAAAATCACACCCGGCGAGCCGTTGTTGCGCCAGTCCGTGCGAGGTGACTTCCAATACCGCGTGCGTGGTGCCGGCATCCACCATCTGGGCCAGGTAATGTTGCACCTCGGCGGCGGGCGGCGTGGTGGTGTGCAATCCGGTGTCATAGCGACGTTCGCCGATCTGCGCGTTGACGGTGCTGATCATGCCCGCCGCCAGACCGGCAGCGCGGAGCATTTGATAGATCAGGTTGGTGGTGGTAGTCTTGCCATCCGTGCCGGTCACGCCGATAAGCACCAAACGGCGCGAGGGGAAGTCGTGCCAAGCCGCGTGCAGCCAGCCCAAAGCCTGCCGCGCGTCCGGCACCCGCACGTAAGGCACGTTCGGCGGAAGGGTCAGCGTCGCCGGGGGACGTTCGCCCACCACGGCGACCGCGCCCGCCTGCAACGCCGCCGAGATGAACGTGTGGCCGTCCACGTTGACGCCGGGGACGGCCACAAACAGCGATCCTGGGGCCACGGCGCGTGAGTCCGCCGTGATGCCGTTCACCATCAGCTCCGCCACCGGATCAACCGGCCACGGCAGCGCAGCCAACAACTGATGCAGAGATTGCCAGGCAGCCATCACGCCACGTCTTCTCCCACGGCGGCGGCTTCTCCAAGATGCCCCACAAACGGCTTGAGCAAGCCGGTCAATTCCATCGGCAGGATGAACTTGGTGGAAGGACTGTTCCCCACTTCCTTGAGAGCCTCCAAGTACTGCAAGCTCATGGTCTTCGCGTCAATGGTCTTAGCGGCGGCGTAGATCTTCTCCAGAGCCAAGGCGTACCCTTCCGCCCGCAGAATCGCCGCCTGGCGTGCCCCTTCGGCCCGCAGGATGGCGGATCGTTTATCACCCTCGGCGATCTTGATCGTCGCCTCCCGCTTGCCCTCGGACTCCAGCACCACCGCACGGCGATTGCGCTCCGCCGTCATCTGCCGCGTCATAGCCTCTTGCACCTCGCGCGGGGGCAGAATCTCGCGGATTTCGACCGCCGTCACCTTGACGCCCCACCGTTCCGTAATCTCGTCCAGCTTGACGCGCAAAATCTGGTTGATGTGCTCGCGCTTCGCCAACACATCATCGAGCGAAATATCCCCGATGACGGCGCGGAGCGTGGTTGTGGAAATCCCCTGAGAAGCCCCGGCGAAGTTTCCCACCTTGATCACACTGTCCACCGGCCCCACCACTTTCCAGTAGATCAGGAAATCCACCGAAATGGGCGCGTTATCCTTGGTGATACAAGTCTGGTGCGGAACTTCGAGGTACTGTTCCCGCAGGTCCACCCACACCGGACGGTCAATGAAGGGGAGCAGGAGCACCAACCCCGGCCCCTTTGCGCCGATACAGCGGCCCAGCCGAAAGATTACCAGCCGTTGGTATTCCCGCGTGATCTTGATGAAGGTGCCGAAGAACGCCAGCACCAGGCTGAGCAAGACAAACAATCCAAACAGCATCGTTAAGATATTCGTAAGCATCGTACCCTCCTAAATTAATGGTAATCGAAAGTCCCAACCCAATCAATCGCCGTGACGCGGCAGGGCTTGCGCATCCGGCGCAACGGTCAGGTGCAAGCCGGAGACGGAAACCACTTTGATCCGCCGCCCCTTGGGGATGAGCGAACCATCGTGCGAGGTGGCACTCCACAACTCGCTGCGCACCTGCACCGAACCTTCCGGCGCGAGATCGGTCACCGCCACGCCGCCGGCACCGACCAAGGTCTGCACGCCGCTGAGCGGCGCGGATCGTTGGGCGTGCAGTCCCAGCGAAAGGGCGAACAGGAAGAATCCGGCGATGAATATCGTCGTGCCGGTGATGATCCAAGGGGAAACGGCCAGCGCGGGCATGGTGGGCGAGGGAGGCGTGGCCGGGCTGAAGAGCATCAGCGAGCCGAGGACGAAGGAGATCACGCCGCCGATGCTCAAGACGTAGCCGGTTACTTTGATGTCAAGGATAAACAGCACAATCGCCAGCACAATCAGCGCGATGCCGCCCCAGTTGATCGGCAGGTTGCCAAAGGCGACAAATGCCAGGATCAGGCTGATCACTCCGCTGACGCCGGGGATGATGGCTCCCGGATGATAGAACTCGGCGATGATCGCCCAGATGCCCAGCGTGAAGAGCAAGTAGGCCACGTTGGGATTGATCAGCAAGTGCAATAGCTGTTGGGCCAGGGACATCGGCATAGGTTGAACAGGGGCGTGGGCCGTGTGCAATGTGTGCGGGCCATCCGCCGTGGTGACTGTTTCGCCATCAATGCGCTGCAACAAATCCGGAAGTGAGTCGGCGATCAGATCAACGATGTGCTTATCCAGCGCGTCTTGGGCGGTGACGGAGACGCTTTCGCGCACGGATTTTTCGGCCCAATCGGCGTTACGCCCCCGCTGCTCGGCGATAGCCCGCGCGTAAGCGGCGGCATCGTTGGTGACCTTCTCGTTCATCGTGCCGGTGATCTCGCCGGTCATGCCCACCGGATGCGCGGCCCCGATGTTCGTGCCGGGAGCCATCACGGCGATGTTGGCGGCCAAGGTGATGAACACGCCCGCCGATCCAGCCCGTGCTCCCGACGGGGCCACGTACACCACGACCGGCACCGAGGCATTCAGGATGGCCTGAACGATGTCGCGCATAGCGTCCATAGAGCCGCCGGGCGTATCCAACTGCAAGACCAAACATTGCGCCTCGTCCATCTCCGCCGCATTGATGCCCTGCACGATGTATTGTGCCGCCAGCGGATCAACGATCCCCTTGAGCGTGAGCACATCCACCGGCGCACGGCCCTGGGCGGAAAGCGAACTCGCGGGGGTGAACAACACTAGCCACACGGCCAGCCATAACATCCAGCGGCGGTTGGTTTTCATAGCACAGCTCCTGAGGGCAGATAAAATCCACACCGGGGGATAGCGAAAGCCCGCTATCCCCCTAACACCGAATTTGGGGGGAAATTAGCGTTGGCTGGGCTGGGGACGCACGACCATGACCGGGCAAGTGGTGTACTCAAGGACTTGTGTCGCCACACGTCCCACGCGGCGGCCACAATACGGCCCTTGGCATCCCACCTTGCCGATGACGATTAGGCTGGCCTGGTGTTCCTTGGCGGCATCGGCGATCTCGCGGTAGGGGACGCCATGCCTGATCTGACGGTGAGTCTCCAGGCCTTCTTCTTTGGCGAGGTTTTCCATGTAGGTGAGATAACGCCGCCCTTTGCGTTCCAGCTCTCGCCCCACCTCTTCGATGGATTTCCCGGTGGAACCGGCAATGTCGGATGTGACGGTGCAGTCTATCACGTAGATGAAGGTGATCGGGATTTTGTGCGCACAGGCGATCTGAATGGCTAACTTTCCCGCGCTAATTGAGGAATCAGAGCCATCCACCGGCACCAAAATATGGGTAAAAGGAGATCGAACACTCATCGTAACCTCCTGGTTAAGTTTGAAAAAAAGCGAGAAGTTGGCTTTTCCCGATCCCCCTTCTCGCCTTTATAATTTCAATCGAAATCTGCCGAAGTCAACCGGCCATCGCCGGTATCCCGATACACGATGGATAAACCACCGGATACATCACGAGTAGGCTGCGTGTATTCGCGCTCCGGCGGCCCAACCGTGGGCGCGGAGACTTTCGACTTGATGCGCTTGAGGCGGAAAGTCTCTTCGCGTTCCCGTTCTTCAAGCGCACTTTCAATGTAGGCCACCGTCTCTTCGTACTGCGGAATGAAGATGTACTGCAAGGCATTCACCCGCCGTTGAGTCTTTTGCAACTCGCGGGCCAGCCGCCAGACGGTGGTCATCGTTTCCGCCAACGCCGGGATTTCGGCCAGCACTTTGCGAAAGCGCAAGGCAGCTTCGTCTAGCTCCACCGTGGTGTTGGCGTACCCATACGGAGTTTTCGGCGGCCCACCGTGACTTTCGACAGTGGGGATGGGCACGCCCATCACGCTGTGCGGGATCACCCGCACCTCAATGGTGCTGGTGACGGAAAGGGCCACCCATTCCAGGTGCTCCCGCCCCATTGAAAGGCGAGCCATCTCCATCGCGTGATAGGCGTCCGCCAGCATAGCCCACACGCGCTCTTGCAACTGCCGGGCCTCGTGCGCCATGTGGAGCAACTCGGTCGTCAGCGTCTCGCGCTTTTTATCCAGGATGCTGTATCCCTCACGAGCCAACCGCAGGTTATCCCGAATCTTGAACAGGTTACTGCGGGTTGGCGCAACTCGGAGCCGCGTCATAAGCGACCTCCTTCAAGCTGATTAGTTTTTCTTCCCGTAGTATTTTTCAATCTCATCCTCACGGACACGGGTCAACTCATTGCGCGGCAGGATGGAAAGCACCCGCCAGCCGATATTCAAGGTTTCCTCAATGGTGCGATTTTCGTCCTTCGCCTGCCCCACGAACTCGCGTTCAAAAGCCCTCCCGTAGGTCAGGTAAGCGCGGTCAACCGTGGTCAACTCTTCTTCCCCGATGACGGAGGCCAGCGAGCGGACTTCCTGCACGTGCGCATAGGCGGCGTACAGTTGGGCGGAAAGGTGCGCGTGGTCTTCGCGGGTCTGCCCCGCGCCGATGCTGTCCTTCATCAGCCGCGAAAGCGAGGGCAGCACGCTGATCGGCGGATAGATGCCCTGCTGGAACAGAGTGCGGCTGAGCACGATCTGCCCCTCGGTGATGTAGCCGGTGAGGTCCGGCACCGGGTGCGTGATGTCGTCGTTGGGCATCGTCAGAATGGGCAACTGGGTGATTGAGCCTTTGCTGCCCTTGACTCTACCGGTGCGTTCGTACAAGCCGGCCAAGTCACTGTAGAGATAGCCGGGGTAGCCTTTCCGGCTGGGGACTTCGCCCCGAATGTTGGAGATTTGCCGCAGTGCCTCACAGTAGTTGGTCATGTCGGTGAGCACCACCAAGACGTGATAGTCTTTCTCGAAGGCCAGATACTCGGCCAAGGCCAGCGCGGCTCGTGGGGTGATCAGTTGCTCAATGGGCGGATCGTCGGCCAGGTTGAGGAACATCGCCACCCGCGCTAAGGCTCCGCTATCGGCGAAGGAGTTGCGGAAGAATTCGGCCACATCGTGCTTCACGCCCAAGGCCGCGAAGACGATGGCGAACTCGTTAGAATCAGCCCCGCCTTCTGCGCGGCGATGGGTTTCGGGCAAAGCTGCCTGGCGCACAATCTGCGCCGCCAATTGATCGTGCGGCAGTCCGCTGCCGGAGAAGATCGGGAGCTTCTGTCCCAACACCAGCGTGTTCATGCCGTCAATTGCCGAAACGCCGGTCTGGATCGGGTCGCGCGGATACACCCGCGCCGTAGGGTTGATCGGCTGGCCGTTCACATCGGCCCAGTGCTCCGCCAACGGCTCCGGCCCGCCGTCAATGGGCGTGCCCAGGCCGTCAAACACGCGCCCCAACATTTCCACAGAGACGGGAATGCCCATTGAGTGTCCCAGGAAACGGACGGTGGTATCTTCAATGGTCAAGCCGGTGGTGCCGGCGAAAACCTCCACCACGGCCATGCCTTCGCCTACTTCCAGCACCCGGCCACGCCGCACGCGGCCCCGTTGATCGATCACCTCAACCACTTCATCGTAGCCAACCCCGCTGACGTTTTCGATGACCAGCAACGGGCCTTCGATGCGAGTTGCGCCGGTTACTTCCTGCCCACCTATGGAATGTGCGTTCATTTTTTCGGTCATAAGTAATCTGTCTCCACCTTGTCCATCTGCTCATCCACAGCCTGCGAGATGGCGAGGATTTTCTCCACCTCACCGTTGGCCACCGTCGCTTTCATCCGCACGAGCCGGTTGACCACCGGAAGGTCGTGCAAGACCACGATGGGGCATCCTTTTCCCACCACCTTCAAGGCGCGGTCGTGAAAGTGCAGAATGGCCCGCAACATTGCGATTTGCTTTTCAACATCGGCATAGGAATCAATCTCATCCATGGCGTTTTGCTGCAAGAAACCTTCACGCAGCAGCCAGGCGGTCATCAGGATTAGCCGTTGATCGTCTGGGAGCGCGTCCGGCCCCACCAACTGGACAATTTGTTGAAGGTGGCTTTCGTGCTGCAAGAGTTCCAACGCTTTGGCTCGCAGGTTGTACCAGTCTCCATAGCCCTGCGCTTTCCACCAATCCACGACTTCGTCCACGTACTCGCTGTAACTTTCCAGCCAGTTGATCGAGGGGAAGTGCCGCGCCGAGGCCAAGGTTTTATCCAAGGCCCAGAAGCAGCGGGTGAAGCGGCGGGTGTGCTGCGTGACCGGCTCCGAGAAATCGCCGCCGGGAGGGCTGACCGCCCCGATGATGCTCACCGAGCCGGTAGCGTCATTGAAGGTTTCCACGCGCCCGGCCCGTTCGTAGAATCCCGCCAGCCGCGCCGCCAGGTAGGCCGGATAGCCTTCCTCGGCGGGCATTTCTTCCAGCCGCCCGGAAATCTCACGCAGAGCTTCAGCCCATCGTGAGGTGGAGTCGGCCATCATCGCCACGTCGTACCCCATATCGCGGTAGTATTCGGCCAGGGTCACGCCAGTGTAGATGCTGGCCTCGCGGGCCGCAACCGGCATGTTGGAGGTGTTGGCGATCAAGATGGTGCGTTCCATCAGGGGATGGCCGCTGCGCGGGTCGGTCAACTCCGGGAACTCTTGGAGGACTTCGGTCATCTCGTTGCCGCGCTCGCCACAACCCACGTAGATCACCACGTCGGCATCACTCCACTTGGCGATCTGGTGCTGAGTGACGGTTTTCCCGGCCCCAAATCCGCCGGGGATCGCTGCCGCGCCGCCTTTGGCCAGCGGGAAAAAGGTATCAAGGACCCGCTGCCCGGTCAACAGCAGCTCGGAGGGGGGCAAGCGGAGTTGGTAAGGGCGGGGGCGTCGCACCGGCCAACGGTGCATCATCGTCAATTCGCGCTCGCCTTGCGCCATTTGCAGCCGGGCGATGGGATCAACGATGGTGTACTCGCCTTCGGGAGCGACCCAGGTCAACGTGCCGGTCAAGCGCGGCGGCACCATCACGCGATGCTCAATGAGCGGGGTTTCGGGCACGGTGCCCAGGATTGATCCGCCACGCACCTTATCGCCTACGGCGACGCGCGGGGTGAATTGCCATTTTTGCTTGCGATAGAGCGGTGTGGTTTTCACGCCCCGCCCGATGAAGACCCCGCTGCGCATTTCCAGCACCGGCAAGGGTCGCTGGATGCCGTCGAAGATGCTGCGGAGCAATCCCGGCCCCAGCTCCAGCGATAGCGGCATCCCCGTGCCGTATACCGCCGTGCCGGGATGCAGTCCTGTCGTTTCCTCATACACCTGAATGGTCATAATGTCCTGTTCCAGACCGATGATTTCTCCTACCAGGTGTTCAGGACCAACTTCCACAACTTCCAACATTCCTACTTTTTGCGAACCACGGGCACGCACCACCGGGCCGTTGACCCAGATAACTTCTCCGATGCGTTTCGCATTGTAGTCAGTGTCATTCATAAGATTCTCCCATCAGGATATGATAAACCGGCGTGCGCAGGGACTCTTGTAACCGCTCTAAGCGAGCTTCCAGGCGGTTGTCGTAGCGACGATGCCCATCGGTGGTTTCCACGCTGACGCCCACTCCAGTTGTGAGATCATCCCCAAAACTGAGTTGCACGCCAAGCTCTTGCGCCAACTGGGCCAGGGAATCCTCTCCGATAAGGCGATGCGTTTCCGGATCGGCATGCACAACCAGTTCATCGGCTTCCAGCCGCTGCGCGGCCTCACGGATCAGCTCCAAGGCCAACGAGTGGTAGTTGGGCCAGTGTAGGATTTCCGTAATCCGCCGTTGGGATTCGTCGAAAACCTGCCGCAGGATTTTCTCCCGCCGTCTCAACTTCAAGGTGTGCGCTTCCATCTGGGCCGCCGCCACTATGTGACTGCGCTGGGCTTGCGCTTCTTCCTGAGCATGTTCCAGCAACGTGTGGCACTCAGCTTCGATTTCCGTTTGTGCTTGCTCGCGAATGGCCTTAGCCTGTTCTTGAGCATCCTCCAGGATGGAGGCCGCTTCCTCTTCGGCTTGTGCCAAGATAGCTCTTTCGAGCGTGTGAATGTCGTTATGTCGCGGACTCATATTTTCACCCCAATCGTCCGCCGGACGATTTCGCTTAGTGTGGGCCGGTCAGGATTAGGCCCGTTCGGACCGGGTAATTCCACCACCAGAGGGATCGCGCTGCGCATCATTAGCTTTTCCACTCTGGGGCGATCCAGGTCCGCAACGTCCTCGGTAATCAGGACTATGCCAACGTTGTGATCGGCAACCGCTTCGTCCAAGGCTTTCCGCAGTTCCTGTGCTGTGTTGACGGTCCGCCCATGGATTCCGGTCAGAGCAAAGCCCAATACCGCATCCTGGCTGCCAATAATCAAGACGTCCATGGCTGATTAGCGAGTCATAGCCATAAAGGCGATGATCAAACCATAGATGGCAATACCTTCAGAGAGACCCACGAAGATCAAGACGCGCCCGAAGGCTTCCGGCTTCTCGGCGATCACCCCGATAGCCGCCGCTCCGGTCGTGCCCACAGCATAAGCCGCGCCCAACGAGCCTAACCCCACGGCGATGGCCGCGGAAAGAGAGGCGTAAGGATCGGTCGGCGCGTTCTGTGCGCCAACAGCGGCTTGCACCGCTACCGGAGCAAAGAACCATAGCAGGCCCATCCCCACCACCAACAGGGTGAGCAGCAGATTGAAACTGCGCAAGCTCCGCACGAATCCATGCGCCGAGCGTTCCGGGTCCTGAGAGCCATTCAGCCATGGCACAAGCATCAAGGTCAGCCCCGTCAACGTCAATCCGGTAAATAATGCGAAAATGTAAAACATCGTTCCTCCTTCAAACTGTGTGATTTGGTTTTGATTCAAGAACAGCTCAATCCTGCTGCGAGACCAACTTCAAAGGACGATACCGTTCTCCACCACCATCGAAAAATTTGCTAAAGAATTCGTAGTATTCCAAACGCAAGGTCTGAATGCCTACGATCAATCCTTCAAACCCAATGATAAACAGGTTCCCCAACACTACCGTAGTCCAGTACCAAAATCCACTCTGGGATGGGGCAATCAGCTTGGCGATGATAAATACCACCAGGCTCAAGCTCCCGTGAGCTACGGCGAAAGCTCCCATACGCACGTAGGAAAGGGTGTTGCTCAACACGCCGATGACCGACTCAAAGAACTCAACCGCCGATTCGATAAGGTAGGTAGCCAGTCCCTCCTCGACCAGCGGCTTGTGTTTCTGGAGCAGATTCCCTAACGGCTCGGCGAACAGCATAGCCAAACCGGTAATCGTCAGGAGCGCGACGAACGGCCATCCCGGCAAGGGGAATCCCGGCAGCAGCGCGGAAGCAGACCAGCCAACAATGGACCAGTAGAAAATGAATCCGGCGATGCCATTGTGATCGAACAGCAGCTTGCTCCAATCCCGCATCCATACGGCATTGACGATATTACAGATCATTCCCACGCTGATCAATCCCATCCCTATGCCAACGGTGGCGATAAGAATGGTCATAATATCGTCCATCGGCTTCAGCCATAACGCGGGGAGCACATCCTCAAAGCCGAAAACACTGCCGTAGAGGAAACCGAACAAGGTCGCTGCCGAGCCGCACGCGATCATCAACCGACCCAGGCCGGCCAGGCCGCGCAATATCGGGACTTTACGGCTGAGCAGCAACCAGCCCAGCAGAGCCAGAAATATCCCGTGCCCGGCGTCGCCGAACATAATGCCGTAAATAAACGGGAAGCTCAAGGCCACCAGCGGCGTGGGATCGATTTCTCCATAATGGGGGTAAGCGTAAGTCGTCACCAGATCCTGGAAGGAATCCATAAATGACGGATTCCCCAAGGCGATAGGCACCGTTTTTCTTTCCTGCCACGAAGGGGGCGAGACCTCGATCAAGGCTTGATCTGTTACCGTCAAGACGCCATCTTCCAACTTGGCTACCTGCTCCGAGGGCACCCAGCCGGTGATCAGGTACAGGAAGCGCAATTTCCGATACGAGGCGATAGTGCTCACCAACGTGCGCCGTGCGCGAATGCGCCACAAAAGGACGGCTAAGTGTTGTTTGTGGACATTGTGCAGGTGACGAATATCATCTTCCCACTCCTGGACATGCTGTTGGCTCAACGTGATGTCACGGCGCAAGGCCAACAGAATCTCCTTCGGCGTGCCTTTGTACTGCTCCGGCAGCTCCAGCGGATTGAGGTAAGCACTACGGGCCGCGCGGTTCAATATCTTCGCGTCCTCTTGCCGCCCGATCAGCATCACCGTCACCAAGTTGCCATCGTAGCGCAAAGGCGTTAAGACGAACGGCACCAAGTCCAAGCTGGATTGCAAACGGCTAATGTTAGCCTCCGGCATCACGCCGATCAAGATAAACGTGTAGCGCAAATGGTGCAACGTGTCCAACTGGATATCCAGGTCCTCTACCGGCTCCAGGTGATGGGCGTATTTCGATAACTCCTCCAACTGATCCAGTGCCTCACGCCGCCCCTGAATCGCTTCTTTGACCTCTTCTTCCAAATCCGACACGTCTTGCTTGGCCGCAGAAATATCGATAGGGTGCAGATCCTCCGGAGGCGGCTCCACCTCAATTTCGAGCGATTCCATCATCTCCAGAACCCGCCGCTCTAAATCGGTGAGGGCCGCCGATTGCGACCGCCAGGAGGCCGGTAATGGCGCAGCATCTTCTTTCACCGGGTTCGTATCCACCGGGTGGAAGACTTCGGAGCGAGCCAGGGCCTCGGTCACAGGCAAAACGGCGTGTTCCGGGACGGTTATTTCCACTTTGCTCATCTTTAGGGGTCGAAACATGTTCACCTCTAATTGTTAGCCTGACGGGATTGCAGGTGCATCTCCAACATCGGAATGTACATATCCAAAGGCATGCGTGAAGACTTCGCTTCAATCAGCATGATCAAGTCACGAATTTCATGCTCATTCAACAGCAAGTACGCCGCCGGAATGCCCACGTGGAAGGGGTATCCCATAAATGCCTTGCGGCACATTTTAATCAAGTAGCGATCCAGTGCATGTTCCAAAGTCACCAGACTCGCCTCCGGCTTTTCGGCGAACCGTTCCAGCCCTTCCACTCGCGGATAGATTTTGCTCACCACTTGCGAGATGTCCGCTCCGGCAGCAATGGCACGAATCTCTTTATCATGCACCTTGTAGCCCATCGGCAACGTGTAGTTGATGATCTCCTGTTCCGAAAGGTGATGGTAAACCCGATAGCGCAATGCCCACAGCAGGTTATCAATATCCAGCATTGTCCCGATCACCTCGGCGGCCTTTTGATAACCGGTTCCAGACAACCGCCTCAGACTCTTCCACATCGCCCGACGATGCGCCAACTCCACAGCAACTTCAATCGGGAACAACGTGTGCTCGGCCTGATACCGCTCCAGCGCATGGATCAAGACTTTGTAATAGGGTGTGTGCGGGATCAAGTCGATGGCCTGTTCCACACTACCGGCATGCACCATCTTTTCCATATCCGCCATCGTCAGCGTGATGTAACGGTGCATCGGGTACAACAAGTGACGTACTTGATACCAAGTCGCCTTCGCCTCCACGCCGCGCAGCACCGCTTTGACATTGTCCACTTCGTACATGTGCCAAAGCTGGATTAAGAGTTGCTGCCCCGGCTCCGGCGTCAAAGGGATGAGCTTTTCGTACATCTCGCTCATATGGCTGCGGAGTTGGTATGCGGTCCGGCGCGGCGTCAACTCCTGCGGATCAAGCTGCAAGTACGGCCCGTACACCGTCTTGGATAGGATAGCCAGGATCGCCGGATAATCCGGAGCCTGGATCAGCGATTCCCACGTCTCCCCAGGGAGCATCGTGGCGTAGAGCGCACGCACCGTAGCGTGGACAAAAGCGTAAGCGTTGACATCTCGGATGGACATAAGCGATCAGCTTTCCGCAACTTGCGAGAGGACAAACTCAACCGCCCGTTCCAGGTTCTGTTGGGCTTGATTCTCCAGATGCTGCGCCTCCTCTTCCGCCTTAGCCAACAATCGTTTCCGCTCCTCTTGGGCACCCCGCTTGCCTTCCGCGATGATCTTGGCCGCTTCCTGCTGAGCTTCTCGCAAGCGACGTTCGCGCTCCTGCGCCACTTCGCGCTGCGCCTCGGACAACATCTTCTTAGCTTGTTGCTGAGCTTCCTCACGGATCTTGACGGCTCGTTCTTCGATCTCGAAGACTCGCGCAATTGTTTTTTGATCCATAAAACCTACTCCTTAATTCGTCACTTCAACAGCTCACTGCCGCCCTTCAACGCCTTCAACAAGTCGCGCCGCCGTAAGGCACGTTTGCGATCAATTTCAGTCTGCTCCGCCTTATCATCGGCCAGACGGGAGATCGCCGACAACCAAGCAGCACTTTCCACCGGGGTATGTTTAACCCGCCAACGCTCCACGCGAATGGGCAAGTCCTCCCAGTTGGTGATGCGCGTGTGGGTGCGGGTGTGCGTCATCCCTTGTGCCTCGAAGGTGATCTCGTACTCCTCCGTCTCGGCCTTGATGGGACAAATCTGCATACACGCGCCGCACTTGATGCAGTAGTAATCGGCCAACACCAACTCGCCCTCATCGTTGACGTGCAAAGCCCGCGTGGGACAAATATCGGCGCAGGCGGTACATCCCTCCACACAGAGGTCACGATGCAGCTCCACGCTGCCCTCCCATGGCTGGACGACTTTGAACGCCCCATCGCTGGCCACTTCACATTGCCGGCAACGGATGCAGTTGTTTTGATCGACATCCAACGTATCGGCAGCCTCGTTGTAGCTGATGACGCCCGTGGGACAATTCTCAATCACGAAATCCTTACGGCTCCAATCAAACGCCTCTTTGTTGAACTTCGTGGAGCGCACGAGAATGGGAAAGACCTCATACTCCTGCACCGGAATCATCGTCTTGTCATCCGTGGTCATTGTGATCGCCCGCTTAGGACACATCACCTCGCACATCCCGCAGAAGATGCACTTTTCCGGGTCCACGTCCACCGCTTGCTTGACCACCATCCGCCCATCTTTGAGCACGGCATCCACGTGCGTCAGCGCATCCACCGGGCAGACCTCCGGCCCAATCTGACAGCCCACACACTTATCCAAATCCCAGATCATCACATCATGCTGGGTCACCATCTTGCGTTCCAGGATGATCTGGTGTTCCGTCTTGTATTTCCTCGTGGTTCCTCGTTTCATGATTTCCCCCGATTAAAAACCGGCCTGAATCAATTGCTTCTCCGGCGAGACGACGTGCCGCTCCAGGCCCAACGATTCCTTCGGCAACCCCATCGCCAATCCCATCAACTGCGTAAAGTACAGGATCGGCAAGTCCAGCTCATGCCCGATGGCTTTCTCGGCCTTAGATTGATACAAGTCCAACGACGTGTGGCACATCGGGCAGCCCAGCGTGACCACCTCGCCGCCGTGCTCCTTAGCCGAGTACATAATGTTGCCCGAAAGTTTCGCCGTCACATCCGCGTGAGAGATCGCCAGAGCACCACCGCAGCATTTGGCCTTCAGTGGATAGTCCACCACTTCCGCGCCCAAGGCCCGCATCAACTCATCAAAGCCCTTGGGGTTTTCGGGACTATCGAACTCATCTTTGGGGCGGGTCAACATACAGCCGTAGTAACTGGCAATCTTCATCCCCTTGAGCGGGTGCGTAACCAGGGACTTCACCTTATCCAGCCCGTATTCATACAACACCACGTACAGCGGATGCAGCACCCGGATATCCCCATTCAATTGCAAGCCCTTCTTGAGGTGCTCGTTGACATCTTTGCGGACTTCCTTATCCGCCGTAACGGCCTTGCTGGCCCGCCGCAGGTTGCGATAGCACCCGCTGCACGGCGCGACAATCGTATCCAGCCCCATCGCTTCCGCCAGCGCGAGATTCCGCGCCGGAAGTCGGATCGCCGCCTTCCCTTTCGCGTGGACTGCGCCGCAGCAATTCCAATCCTCAATATCCACCAACTCGATGCCCATATGGGCGAATACCGCGCGGGTGGATATGTCATACTCTTTCGCCGTAGTCTGTAAACTACATCCAGGATAGTAAGCGTACCTCACTGCCCTTTCTCCTTTTTGCTCCCTGAACCCAACAAACGTTTACCCCATGCCGGAGCAAAGGGCATCACCAAGCCGCCCAGCATCTGCCGCCACCATCTAGGTGACGATGCTGCCCGCGCCGTTCCCTCCGTAGTCGGGCAGATCTGCACCATCTCCTGCGGGTCTTCAATCCGCTCCGGAAAGAACGGCATCTTGTGCTTCAACACCATCGGGAAACTCAGCGGGATCATCCCGATCATCCCTTTGATGTCAAACGAGCGCAAGAAGTACCGCAAGACCAATTCCGGTTCGAACTGCCGCCCGTAACGCCGGAACGTGGTGGAAAAAGCCTCGCCGAAGTCCGCCTCGCGGTCCTCAGCGTACCCACGCTCCTCCGCCATCTCGCGCAGCGAGGCCATCAGATCGGTAATCTGAATCTCGCGGGGGCAACGGTTCGTACACAAGTAGCACGAGACACAGTACCACATATCGTGGCTGGAAAGGACCATTGCCTCTTCCCCTTGCTGGATCAGGTGCATAATGCGACGCGGGCCGAATTCCATTTCCGCGATCACCGGACACGAGCCGGAGCATGTGCCGCACTGAATGCACTGTAGCACACGGTCGCCGCCAGGGACGGATAGCACATCTAGCAAAAACGGATTCATCGTTGGATCGCCCATTATTGCCCTCCTAACCCTGATAAGCGCACTTCATCGCTTAATTGAAGAACCTCCAGCACGCCCGGCGTGTCCTTTACCCGCCGCAATCGCTTTTCCAGCTTAGCCCGCGCTTTTTCATTCTCTTCCTTGATGCGTTCCACGGTCAGGTCTTCAATCGTCTGACTCATTTCCCGCATAATCCGCGCCCACTTGGCCCCTTCCGTCGCCGAGACCGATTCCACCCGGAACCGCTCCGGCGAGATACCCAGCCGCGCCAGTTGCTTGGGCAGCCGCGCCATCCGCTTGTCGGCGTTCAGCCGGCCGGTGATGTAGTGACAGTCTTGCAGGTGACACCCGGAAACCAGCACCGCGCCCGCGCCCATGCGGAACGCTTCGAGTACAAAGTCCGTGTCCACCCGCCCGGCGCACATCACCAGGATGGCGCGGGTGTTGGGCGGATACTCAAAGTGCGCCGTGCCCGCGTTGTCGGCGCCCATGCCGCTGCACCAGCGGCACATAAACGCCAACACTTTGTCCTCCGGGTCTTCTTCCAATAGCGCGTGAATCTGGGCGATGATCTGCCCATCGGTGAAGTGGTGCTGGGTGATGGCGTTGTTCGGGCACTCGGCGACGCACGTCCCGCAACCGTGACACTTGGCCGGAATGATGCGGCTCGGTTCGCCCGACCCCGGCTTGTTGATCACCGCTCCGTAAGGGCAAACGTCGTAACAAGCCGTACACTTGCCGCCGTGCGCGTTGAGACAGCGATCCGGCCAGATGTAGGCCACAATCGGATCAATCTCCCACTTGCCGGCATTCAGCACCCGCGAGGCACGCGAAGCCGCCCCGCTCCCCTGCGCCACACTCTGCGGGATGTCCTTCGGCCCGGAGGCACTGCCCGCCAGGTAGATGCCCTCGGTCGGCGTATCCAGTGGCCGGAGCTTGGGGTGCGCTTCCAAGAAGAAGCCGTTAGAGTCATTGGAGACGGTCAAGATGCGTCCCAAGTCCACCGACCCGGCGGAAGGAATCGCCGCCGGCGCCAGCCCCACCATCTCCACCTCCAAGGCCACGTGCCGCCCCAGCCCCACATCTTCCGCGTGGACGATGAGATTCTTCGTCACCGGGTCTTCCACAATCTCAGAAGGCCGCCCCTGGATGAAATGCACGCCCGCAGTTCGCGCCCGTTCGTAGAATTCCTCGTAACCTTTGCCCGGCGTGCGCACATCAATGCGGAAAATCGTGATCTCCATCTCCGGGTACAGCCACTTGAGGAGCAGCGCGTTCTTGATCGTGTACATGCAACAGAACCCGGAGCAATACTCATGGTAGCGTTTATCCCGCGACCCCACACACTGGATCAAAGCCAAGCTCTTGGGCGTCTTGCGGTCCGAAGGACGGATGAAATTCCCCACCGTCGGCCCGCTGGAGCAGTGCAATCGCTCAATTTCCATCATCGTGGTCACGTTATCGTAAACCCCGAAGCCGTACTCCTCAATCGGGGTGGGGTCCCACACGTCGAAGCCCGTCGCCACGATGATCGCGCCGACATCCAACTCCACGATCTCCGGCTGCTGCGAGAAGTCAATCGCTGCCAGGCTGCCGCAAGCCTCCACGCACTTGTAGCACTTCACGCAAGCATCCATGTCAATGGTATACACCGAGGGCACGGCCTGCGCCATCGGCACGTAGATCGCCTTGCGCGGCCCCATGCCCTCTTCGTAATCGTTCGGCACGGAGATGGGACACACTTCCGCACACAACCCGCAGCCGGTACACCGATCCAACCGCACATAGCGGGGCTTCTTTTCCACTTTGACCTGGAAATTCCCGATGTAGCCGTTGACCTCTTTGACTTCAGCGTAAGTTATCAAGTGAATGTAAGGATTCTTGCTCACATCCACCATCTTAGGAGCTTCGATGCAGATCGAACAATCCATCGTGGGGAAAGTCTTGTCCAATTGCGACATCCGCCCGCCGATGGTGGGCGTTTTCTCCACCAGATACGTTTCGATCTTCATGTCCGCCAAATCCAAAGCCGCGCTGATTCCGGCGATCCCGCCGCCGATGATCAGCGCACGGCGCGTAACCGGCACTTCAAACATCTCCAGCGGGCGGGCATACGTGACCTTCGCCACTGCCGATTTGACGATTTCCTTCGCTTTCTCGGTGGCCTCTTCCTTCTCATGGAAGTGTACCCACGAGTCATGCTCGCGGATATTCGCCATCTCGAACATAAAGGGATTCAGCCCCTCCTCCGCGATGCAGGAACGGAAAGTCGGTTCGTGCATGGCCACCGTGCAAGCAGCTACCACCACCCGATTCAAGCCATTTTCCCGTATTTCCTGCTGGATCATCGCCTGACCGGGGTCAGAGCACATATAGCGATGCTCCTTAACCGAAACGACGCCCGGCAGCGTCTGGGCATAATCGGCAACGGCGGTTGTATCAATTACGCTGGCGATGTTTGACCCGCAATGGCATACGTATACGCCAATTCGCGGCTCTTCATTTTCGTGTTCGTTCTCTTTGTTCGCCACTCTTATCACTCCTCAATTGCAGCTCATGCCGGCCCCAAAACTTCCTCAATCGCCAGCTTGCGGCGGGCTTGCTGCGAACGTTGATCGGGCGTGGTCAATGTCAGCGCGTCCTTGGGACACCACTTGACACATTGCGGGCCATCCGGCTCATCCTCGCACAAGTCACAGATCTCGGCCAGCTTAGTTTCGGGGTTGATCGAGATTGCGCCGAAGTCACACGCCTCAATACACCAACCGCACCCATCGCACAACGTGGCATCAATGCGGATAATGCCCGTCTTGGGGTCCTGGCTCATCGCCGCCCGAGGACAAGCCGTCACACACGGCGCATCCTCGCAAGTGCGGCACGCCACCGCCGTGATGAGTACCTCTTGCGCCCGCACCGTCCGAATCCGGCTGCGGAAAACATTGAACTCGCCGGTCTTGGTGTACGAACAAGCCAACTCACACAATTGACAGCCAATACACTTATCCGCATCACACGCAATGTACTGATACCTAGAAGTTGAAGTCGCCATCATAATCCCCTTTTTTAGACTCCGATCTCTTCAGCTACATCGTCCATTCCCAGCTCAATCAGTTTCGATTTGGGAATCAAGCCTTCCTTCGTCCAACCTTTGTACTCGTAGTACAAATCCTTCATATATTCCAACTCCTCATCCGTCACCACGTACCCGGCAGAAGCTCCCTTGGTCATCGGATCGTGCTGCCAGCGGTAGGGCAGATGATCGTCGGCACGAGTCCAGCCCTCACGGATGTTGAACGCTTTTTTGATCGTGTGCGCCCGCACGCCGATCAAATCCACCTCGTCATAGCCGAAATCCCATCCGGTCGTGGCATTGATGAGTTTGGCGATGGCCGGCCAGGCCCCGGCGCGATCCGCCTTGCCGGTGAAGCAGCGGCGGATGAACTTGCACAACGGCAATGTGTCGTAGACCGCCGCGTATTCCTCCGACCGCCCGGCTACGCGCCCGCGCGTCTCGTCCACCGTGAAGCGATCCGTCTCCCCCGTGATGTCCGGGTCGTAAGCCGCCGAGCGGTTGTGACAGCCGCCGCGCGTCCCCACGGCCAAGCCCAGGGCAAAGGTCTTCAGCGCACGCGCATCGTACCCGGCATTTTCCAGCCCCTTGATGTTCATCGCCCACTTGTACGACTCGGTGCCGCGCTCCTCGTCGGTAATGCGGCTCGCCAGCCGCGTCCCCTTGGAGAGCAAATCCCCGATGCCCTCGCGGTCGCGGATCATCTCCGTCAACGTGACGGCGGCTTCGCCGTTACCGAAGTACGGTTCAAATCCCTCCGGGTACTTCTTGCACTTGAAGTCTTCCTTAGTAAAGACCCCGCGCTCGAAGGACTCCATCGCCCACGAAACGGTCACGCCATTGGTCATTGCATCCATCCCGCCGCGATCACACAGATCAACCAGCTTGATCACGGTGCGGATGTCGCTGATCCCGCAGTTAGGCCCGTTGGCGAACAGACATTCATAGTCAATGCCGGTCATCGCCCCGGCGTAAGGGCCATCCTTAACCGAGCACATCTGCTCGCAAGCGATGGGACACTGCGCACAAGCAATCGTCTTGACGTGATTGTGCTCGTGCATGTACTCCCCGCTCACCAGATCGGCATGCTCAAACGTCCCTTCGCGGAAGTTGCGCGTGGGCAGCAAGCCCATCCGATCCATCTTCAGCACGCTGGTCGCCGTGCCGTAGATGCGGTACTTGGCCGTATGCGGGCCTTGCGCGGCCTGCGTGATGTCGTAGGAAAGTTTCATCAATGTTTCCGGATCGGCCACGGTGACGCCGTGCGTGCCGCGAATCGAAAGAGCCTTGAGCTTCTTTGATCCCCACACGGCTCCATGCCCCGTCCGCCCGGCCTGACGGCCATCGTTCGTGACGTTGGCAAACAGCACCAAATTTTCGCCCGCCGGGCCAATCGTCGCGGAACGGACTTGATCATCGCCCAGCTCATCACGGATCGCCTCTTCGGTTTCGTAAGTGTTCAACCCCAGCAACTTGGTGGCATCACGGAATTGCACGCGATCATCGTCTATGAAGACATTAACCCACGAATCGCTCTGCCCGTGAATCACCACGCCATCCCAGCGAGCACGCTTCAAGGCCAGTGAGAACCAGCTTCCAGAGAGACTATCGCCGATGAAGCCGGTCAGCGGGGATTTGGAAGCCATCCCGTGCTTCCCACCCACCGGAACGGGCGTACCGGCAAAAATCCCACCTGCAATGCAGATGGGATTTCCTGGGGAGAGGGGATCGCACCCCACTTCTATGTTTTCCCATAGCAGCCGTGCGGCCATTGAAACGCCGCCGATGTACAGCTTGTACCATTCCTCCGGCTTATCCTCGCTCCATGTCTTCCGCTCGGTTAAATCAATGTGCAGAATCCTGCCGCTGTAACCATACATACGCTCCCTCCTAAAGATTACTGATAAAGCCGCAGCTATCCTCCGGCCAAAATCGCCATAATAAAGAGTTTGTCTCCATCCTGCGGGCAAGTGTCCAGCAATTCATCGCGGATCACGGTCTTTCCGTTGCGGTTGAGGATGTTGGAGCCGAACATCGTCTCCCGATCCTCGGCGATCACTTTCCCGACGAGATCGGGATATCGCTCGCTAAGCCGGCGCACGATCTGCCGGAACGTCGTTCCTTCTGGAAGCTCCAGCGTCACTTCACGAGTTCCGGCGGCCAGTCCCGCCACACCTAGAAACTCCACCGTAACTTTCATCGCTTCTCCTGAATCCAACGCCGAAATTACGCCTATTGTGGCTTACTTCGTTTCTCTGTCAAGAGCTTCTCGCAATTTTCTCAGGTAAACCTTATCCGCCTCATCAAGATCAGCTTGATCTAACAGATCGGGACGCCGCTCCCAAGTGCGCCGCAACGCCGCCTCGCGCTGCCAGCGGGCGATGGCTGCGTGATCGCCCGACCGCAGAATGTCCGGCACGGCCAGCCCCTCGAAGACCGGCGGGCGGGTGTACTGCGGCCCTTCCAACAATCCGGTGGCGAAAGAATCATCGTGCGCTCCGTTTGCCGCGCCCAGCACGCCGGGGACAAATCGCGCCACGGCATCCACCACCACCATCGCGGCCAACTCCCCGCCGGTGAGCACATAGTCGCCGATGGAAAGCTCCTCCGTCACCAACTGCTCACGCACCCGCTCGTCCACGCCCTCATAGTGCCCGCAGAGGAACAACAAACGCGGCTCTCGCGCCAGCTCCATCGCCCGTTGCTGCGTGAACCGTTCCCCCTGCGGCGAAAGCAGGATCACCGGCGCAGACTCGCCCGCCAGAATCGTCCGCACCGCGCGGAAGATCGGCTCCGGCTTCATCACCATGCCCACGCGCCCGCTGTAGGGCCGATCATCGCACATCTGATGCCGGTCCCAAGCATAATCCCGCAGTTGGTGCAGGAAGATCGTCAAGATGCCGCGAGCTTGCGCCCGCTTGAGAATGCTCTCTTGCAACGGGCCTAAAAACATCGCCGGGAAAAGCGTCACCATGTCAATGCGCATCTCACCTCCCGCACTGCCCGCCGGCAGCCTTGCTCCGCCGCGCGGCTTCCATTGCCACGTAACGCAGTTCCTGGCGCAACTGCTTCTTGATCCGCTTGTCGTAGATGATGATCAACATCGCGTCCTCCTGCACCACCGTGTTGTACCCCAGCCACACCTTGCCGCCCTGATCCACCGCGATGATGTTGAGGTTCTCGCCTTCCAGATTCCCCAAGCGGCAGCCGATCAACTCCGGGTAATCGGCGGCGCGGATCTCCTCCAAGTCAAACTGCCCGCGCGTCAAGCTCACCAGCTCCGCCACCGAGGGCTTGAGGATGCTGATCGCGGTGAAAGCCGCCGCCGTATGCGAAGTTTGCAGCGGGGTGATCCCCACCGACTCCAACAGCGGCATCAACTTCGCATCAAAGAGCCGCGCATACACATGCCGCGCCCCGCTATTCTTCGCGTACAGAGCGCACAGAATGTTCGCCTGCTCCTCCCGCGAGCTGCCGATGAACGTGTGACAATGCTCCAAGTCCAATTGATCCAGCACCTCGGTATTGGCGATCTCCCCATGCACGGCCACCACGCCTTCCAACAAACCGGCTTCCAGAGCCTGTTGCCGTTCCGGCAGCACGAAGTACAACTTTCCGCCGCCCAACCGCCCGCGCAGTTCCTTGATCAACGCCCAAGAGAAGCTGCTATACCCGGCAACGACCACGTTTAATTTCGCATCCATCCTTCCTCCTCAACTGTGCAATTCGTGGAACAGATACAACAGCGGATAAATCTCCACCCGCCCCACGAGCATATGAAAGATCAACTGCGCCTTGAGCACCACCGGCATCCCGTAGTACAAGTCGGCAGGCATCGCATTCAACCCCACATTGCCCTGCGCCGAAAACACCGTGAACAGCGCGTACAACGGACGGTATCCGTAGAGCATAAAAATCAAGCTCCCCAACAGCCCCAACGTCAGGTAAAGCAACACGTATCCGGCCACCTGGAGCGCGGTCGATTCAGAGATCACATTGTGCCCCATCCGCAGCGGCATGACCGTGCCTTCCGGGAAGAAAGGCCGCTTGGCCTCGCGGCGGATCACCTGCCCCAGGATCAACAATCGCCACAACTTCAGCCCGCCAGTCGTTGAGCCGTAAACCGCGCCGCTCAACATCAACAGCAGCAGCACAAACAAAAACACGTCCGAAACATCGGTCAAGGGGAGCGTAGTGCCCGCGCCGCAACTGGTGATCGCCGTGATGGTGTAGAAGGCGTTGTCCAGCAGATGAGCGTTCGCAGCCTCCCCGCGCATCACCTGCGCCAGCGACAATGTCCCCAACGCCGCCACGATGAGCAGAAACAACGCCCGCACTTCTGGATTGCGCAGGAACTTCCGCACCTTCCCGCTGAGCAACGCCTGATGACTGCCGAAACTGATCCCCCCGGCGAGCATCAACCCCATCGCCACCAGCGCAGGCCCCGCCCCGTATCCGCCGACGCCCACGCTGTTGGTGGAAAATCCGCCGGTGGAAAGCGACGTGATCGCGTGCAACAACGCATCGTAAGGCGGCACGCCCAGCCCGCACAGTGAGACCGCGCCCAGCAACGTGTAGCCCGCATAAATCCACACAATCGTATGCCCCACGTGCCATAAATCGGTCGTAAAATCCTCGAAACGCCCCTCCGCCTGAAACAAACTCTGTGCCGCTCGCGGCGCAGGCCGCCGCAGGAAGAGCATAAACATCACGATCCCCAGCCCGCTGATCCACTGCATCATCACCCGGAAGAAACTCAGCGAGTAGGGCAGCACCGCCGGATCGGGGAGCATCGTCAAACCGGTATCGGTCCACGCCGAAAACGCCTCAAACAGCGCGTCAATCCCCGCCATACCCCACACCCAAAACGGCACACCCGCCAACAACGCCAGCGTGATCCACGTCAAAACCAAGGCGATGGCCGCGTGCCGACTCCGCACCCCTTCCGTGGACGTGCGCCGCTTGAGCCAGCCACTGCCGCCCAGCAGCACCGCCGCCTCCCCCAGGAACACCAGCACCAAGGCCCGCTCGCCCCGCAGCAGGCCGATAGCCGCCGGCAGCAGCAGCGTGAAACTGTACGCATAAAAAATATCCGCCATCAAGCGCAAGATGATGCTGAAACTCCGTTTTTTCATCTTTCTCCACAAACTCCGCCAAACTCACTCTATCATACTCGATAGACACACAGATACGATACTCGCACCTGTTGCCCTTGCAAGGCCCACAGTTATACTCTCCCCATCAATCACCGAGAAAGTGAGCCAATGAACCCTGTTATCAAATTTGAACACGTCTCCAAGCGATTCTACCTGAACCAACACAGCCGCACCGTACAAGAAATGCTCTTCGGGCGGTTTCGCAAGCGCAAACCGGAGTTTGATGAGCAAGAATTTTGGCCGCTCAAGGACATCAGCTTTGAAGTCAACGCCGGAGAGACGGTCGGCATCGTCGGGCCGAACGGCGTAGGCAAAAGCACCATCCTCAAACTCGTGGCCCGCATCCTGGAGCCGACAAGCGGCACCATCACCACGCACGGGCGCGTCCGCACCCTTCTGGAGCTGGGGGCCGGCTTCCATCCCGACCTCACCGGGCGCGAAAACATCTACCTAAACGGCGCGATCATGGGCCTGAGCCGCGACGAAGTCAAGCGCAAATTCGACCAAATCGTGAGCTTCTCCGAACTGGAGCAGTTCATTGACATGCCGGTCAAACACTACTCCTCCGGGATGTATGTGCGGCTGGGCTTCGCCGTCGCCATCCACACCGACCCGGAAATCCTGTTGGTAGACGAAGTGCTCTCCGTGGGCGACGCCTCCTTCCAAATCAAGTGCATGGAGCAAATCGACCGCCTGCGCGGCAGCGGCGTGACCATCCTATTCGTCTCGCACAGTGCCGACGCCGTAAAATCCATCTGCTCCCGCGCCCTCTGGCTGGATCAAGGCCGCCTAGCAGCGGATGGCGCGGTAGAATCGGTGGTAGCTCGCTACGTCGATCAAACCTGGGCCAAGGAAGAAGAACGGCAGCAAGCCGCCGCCGAGGCCGAAGACGAAGAGAAAGAGGACGACCGCCGTTGGGGGAGCGGCAAAGTCGTCATCACCGACGTCCGCTTGCTGGACGAGCAAGGCGCAGAGCGGCAGCAATTCCGCGAAGGCGACAAACTGATCGTGGAGATCCACTACCAGGCGCACACGCGAATCGCGCAACCGGTCTTCGGCCTGGCCATCCACCGCAGCGACGGCGTTCACATCACCGGCCCCAACACCAAATTCGCGGGGCACGAGATCCCCTGGATAGAAGGCACGGGCGCAGTGCGCTACACCGTCACCAACCTGCCCTTGCTCGAAGGACTGTATCACATCTCCGTAGCCGCCCACAACTGGGCCGACACCGAAATGTACGACTACCACGACCGGCTGTATCCATTCCGCGTCCTGCCCTCCGAAAAAGAACGATACGGCATCGTCACCCTGCGCGGAGAATGGAGCTAAGCGGGAGCTTGTGATATGCCCTTAGTACAAATCATCATCCCCAACTGGAACGGACTCGCGCTGCTGAAGACATGCCTGGCCGCGCTGGAGGTGCAAACCTTCAAAGACTTCGCCATCACCGTGGTGGACAACGGCTCAAACGATGGCAGCTTCGCCTGGCTGCGGGAGCACGCCCCGCCCATCCACCTGATCGCCAACGCCGAAAATCGCGGCTTCGCCGCCGCGATCAACCAAGGCATCCGTGCCACAGATAGCAAATATGTCGTCACCCTCAACAACGACACAGAGCCGTTTCCCGGCTGGCTGGAAGCCTTGGTCTCCGCAGCCGATAAGTACCGTGGCGTGGGCATGTTCGCCAGCAAAATGCTCTTCCCCAACGAGCAGCACACCATCAACTCCACCGGCATCTGCCTTGACCCCGTGGGCATCGCCTGGGACTGTCGCGGCGGTAAGCCGGACAACACGGAGAAAGACACGCCCACCGAAGTCTTTGGCCCTTGCGCCGGCGCGGCACTCTATCGGCGCGAGATGCTGACGGATATCGGGCTGTTCGACGAAGACTTCTTCGCCTACCTAGAAGACGTGGACCTCGCCTGGCGGGGGCAGCTCGCCGGATGGCGTGCCCTCTACGTCCCCACCGCGCGAGTCTACCATTGCCACTCCGGCACCCTGGGCGAAGGCTCGCCCTTCAAAAACTACCTCTTGGGGCGCAATAAAGTCTGGCTGATTTTCAAAAATTACCCGCTGCCCCACTACCTCGCCTACCTGCCGCTCATCGCCTTCTACGATCTGAGCGCAGCCCTCTACGCCCTCGTGACCCGGCGGGACATCCACGCCATGCGCGGCAGAATCGTCGCACTGGTCAAGCTGCCCCAAGTCTACCGCAAGCGCAGAGCCATCCAATCCCGCATCCGTAATTCCAAACACTGGCGAAGATCGCTGGACTCAATGGTGTTCCCGTGGCAGGTGCCACAACGCTACCGTCACCTCGCACACCTTCGAGACCATCAATCCGCCGCACAGGAGCAAGGACCTTGCACCAGACATTGATCACCACCCGCATCTTACTCGTCCTGAGCGCGATGTTCATCCTCCCCGGCTGGGCCGCCCTGCTGATCGGAGATTTCTGGCGGCGATGGGAAGGCTTGCAACGCTGGATCGTCGCCGTGGGACTGAGCATCGCCTTCTATCCGGTCGTCTTCTACACCGCTCGCGCCGTGCTGCCCTTCCTCACCTTCGGCCCGTACAAAACCGGCGCACTGCTCACCGTGATGGCCGCCTGGATCGGCTGGCGGATGCGCGGCCTGTGGAAATCCTGGCTCGCGTTTGACGCCCTGGAGTGGACGGCTCTGGCCGTCTTCGGCATGACCCTCTTCACCCGCTTCTGGATACTGCGCGGCCATCCCTACCCGGCTTGGTCCGATTCACTCCACCACGCGCTCCTCACCCAGCTAACCGCCACTCACGGGCAGCTCCCCGCCACCTTGAACCCTTACTTCCCCGTCCCGCTGGGCGAGTACCACTTGGGACTCTACGCGCTCACGGCTACCCTGCAATGGCTGGCCCAAGTGCCGGCGCATACCGCGCTCCTGTGGACCGCGCAAGCCCTGAACGGCCTGTGCGGCCTCGGCGTCTACCTGGTGCTCTACCGTCAGAGCGGCAGGAAGGGCGCGGTGATCGGCGCGGTGATCGTCGGCTTGCTCTCCCACCAACCGGCGTTGTACG
>WFQZ01000196.1 GCA_015486785.1 Thermoflexales bacterium | reverse complement strand
GTTGAGCACCGTCCATTCCACATCCGGCAGGCGCAAACTCTGAGCGATGAGCATCGCCATTGAATTCCGCCCCATCCGTCGGATGTTCGCCTCCTCGTCCTCGCCCAGCACGCCACAACCATTTTGCAAAAGCGAGTTAATCTTTCCCGCCGTGGCGATGCCGGAAACATCCCCAAAGGAAAAACCTTGCGGCGCAGCGTAAAGATTCGTCCCCCCGGCAGCGAGCAAAGACAGATACACGCTGGCCCGCAGGGGAATCCCCACGCCCACCCGATGGCTTTCCGGCTCCGTGGCCGCACAAGCCGCCTGTTGGAAATCCTCCCACGAGCCGACCGTGGGATCATAATCCAGATCGCCAACCCACTTGGCATTGTAGTACAGCAGATACGTCGCCAGCCCCAAAGGCAACGCCTGCAATTGGCCGTTCTGCGTGTACAACGCAGCGGCCATCGGCAGCAAGTCCGCCTGGTCAAGCCAGCTTCCCACCGTGAAAGTGAACCCCGCCTCGTGATAAGCCGCCAACTCATCGGGCCACACCACCACCAGATCGGGGCGATGCTCCGGTGTGGCCTGAGAGAGCTTCGTCAAAATGTCCTGCTGATACTCGGTGATCACAGTGACCGCCGGAGCGTGCGTAGCATTGAACTGATCAACCACATTTTGCAACGCCTCAGCCTGCACCCCGGTAAACCCATGCCACAGGACAATGATCTGCGCCTCCTCCGCAGCGGAAGCCGTGGAATGATTCGCACACCCGCTCCCGCCGACCAAAACACTCAGCCCCACCAACACCAGCAACAACGATCTTAGTTTTTTCATCTTCGCCACCTAACCGGCCTCATTCTGATTCTAACCGCCCTATCATACTGGTTTCACTAGATCGGGCAACCACCGACCAGGCCGCCTTACCGCTCACCTTGGGGTATGTTACAATGTCCGCCTATGGAACGAATCATCGTATGTCACGACGCACAAAAATGGAACCAAGCCCTCCTGAAGCTGCCCGACGCACACGTATTGCAGTCGTGGGATTGGGGGGCGTTCAAATCTCGGCACGGCTGGCAGGCCGAGCGGCTCTTGTGGCACGACGGCGCACAAATCCAAGCCGCCGCTCAAATCCTCGTCCAGCAGCGCGGACAACTGCGCCTGGGATACGTCCCCAAAGGGCCGGTCGTCGCCTGGGATGACCTCCCGCGCGTGGCGGATGTCCTGGCCCGCCTGGAAATCTTCGCCCGTGAACACAACCTGATCCTGCTCAAATGCGACCCAGACGTTTCGCCGGATTCAGTGGAAGGGCAAGCCGTTATGAACTTACTGGCGCAGCGGAAATGGCGGCCTTCTTTCGAGCAAATCCAATTCCGCAATACGATGCTGCTGGACCTGCGCCCCTCTTTGAACGAACTGCTCTCCGCGATGAAGCCCAAGTGGCGCTACAACATCCGCTTGGCACAACGGCGCGGCGTCACCGTGCGCGAAGGGAGCGAGCGCGATTTGCCGCTCCTTTACCAAATGTACGCCGAAACCGCCCACCGTGACCGGTTCATCATCCGCGAGGAAGCCTACTACCTTGACGTGTGGCAACAATTCATCCGCGCCGGATACGCGACCCCGCTGCTGGCGGAGCTGGCAGGCGAGCCACTGAGCATGCTGATCCTGTTCCACTTTGGCCCGCAAGCGTGGTACATGTACGGCGCGTCCCGCAACTTGCACCGCAAAACTATGCCCAACCACCTGCTACAATGGGAAGCCATCCGTCGCGCCAAAGCCATCGGCTGCACAACCTACGATCTCTGGGGCGCACCGGACACCCTGGACGAAAGCGATTCAATGTGGGGCGTCTACCGCTTCAAGCAAGGCTTCAACGCGGCCTTCGTCCGCCACATCGGAGCCTATGACTACGCCCCGCATCCCTGGCTGTACCAACTCTACGCCGCCTTCCGTCCCCACCTGGTCAAACTGGCGCAATGGCGGTACGCCCGCAGCGGCGAAAATGCCGCTTCCACCACAAAGGCGGTGAGCTAACTATGCGCATCTTAATCACCGGCGGAGCGGGCTTCCTGGGAAGTACGCTGGCCAACGCCCTGGCCCAGGCCGGCCACGAAGTCCTGGCCCTGGACGATCTGAGCACCGGCGACCCGGCCCGCCTGAACGAACAAGTGCTCTTCCATCGCGGGCGGATCCAAGACCGCCCCAAACTTTGGACACTGCTCCAGGGCGTGCAATGCGTGTACCACTTAGCGGCCCGCGTCCTGGTTGCGGAATCGCTCCTTTACCCCGGCGAATACAACGCCGTCAACGTCGGCGGCACAGTGGCCCTGCTCGAAGCCATGCGCGACGTGGGCGTTCCACGCCTGATCCTGGCCTCGTCCGGCGCGGTCTACGGCGAACAGATGACCCAGCCGATAGCGGAAGACGCCGTCCCCAATCCCCAATCGCCTTACGCGGTGAGCAAACTCGCCGCCGAATACTACGTCCACACCATCGGCGCACTGTGGGGCATCACCACCGTAGCCCTGCGCATCTTCAACGCCTACGGGCCGGGACAGCAACTCCTGCCGGCCCATTCGCCGGTCGTACCGCGCTTCCTCAAACAAGCCCAGAGCGGCGGCTCGCTGGTGATCTTCGGCAGCGGGCGGCAAACGCGCGACTTCGTCTACGTGGATGACGTCGTCCGCGCCCTCACCGCCGCCCTCAAAGCGGACAACATCGCCCGCCGCACCATCAACGTGGGCAGCGGCACCGAGACCTCCATCAACGAGCTGGCCCAAACGATCCTGCGGCTCACCCACTCCCACAGCAACATCATCCGCCGTCAGGGAGAAAGCGGCGGCGTCAGCCGTCTGCAAGCCGACATCTCATTGGCCCGTCAACTGCTGCACTACACCCCCAAAGTCACCCTGGAAGACGGATTGCAGCGCATGTTGACCCAAGATTCCCGCTTCCAAGGATAGCCGATGCGCTTGCCCAAACCACACCTCCGCGTGCCGACCTGGCTCATCCGTCTGTGGGAAAGTCCCCTCGTGCAATTCGTATGGGGCTTCCTGGAACGATTCGGGCGTCACCAAGTGACCATCTACGCCGCCGCGCTCTCCTACTACATGCTGCTTTCCATCATCCCGCTGCTGCTTTCCGCCCTGTTCATCACCAGCTTCTTCCTGGATACCCAAAGCACCCGCGACTTCATCGTGCGCACCCTCGGCCAATACCTGCCCTTCCAATCCACCTTCCTGCAAGATAGCATCCTCAACGTGCTGAAGTACCGTGGCTCGCTAGGACCGATCTCGGCCCTCACCACCCTCTGGTCGGCCTCCGGGATGTTCTCGTCGCTGGAAAAAGCGATCAACTCACTGTGGGATCAAACCCAATCCCGCCCCTACCTGGAACAACGCGCGTTGGGCATCCTGACCGTGCTGATTATGACCGTGTGGATTCTGATGACCCTGTGGATTCGCACCCTGGTACAAGTGCTGCCCTACGTCTTCCCCTTCCTGCAAGACCTACCCCCGATCACCTCGGCGTGGACCGAGCGGGGGATTTCCGCGCTGCCCATCGTGCTGTTCAACATCACCGTCTACCTGTTCTTCCCCCACGCCCGGCGGCGCAAGCGGATCGCCATCTCCCTGGGCCTCCTGATGGGGCTCCTGTGGAGTGCCACCCGCGAGCTTTTCGCCTGGGCGATGGCCGTCGGGCTGCTGAACTACCCTTTGGTTTACGGCTCCCTGTGGAGCATCATCGTGCCCATCATCTGGGCCTACTGGAGCTTCCTGCTACTGTTGACCGGCGCAGAATTGCAAGCCTACATTGAAGAGCGTCACCAGCGGCATCAAAATATCATCATCCGAGGTACACAATGAACGAAACAGCACCATACGCTACCTGGCTAAAAGTGGCCGTTGAGGCGGCTCACGAAGCGGCGGACTACCTGCGGGGCCGATGGCGCGGCCAGCACACGATCCACCCCAAAGGCTACCGCGACATCGTGACCGAAAGCGACAAAACCGCCGAACGGATCATCCTGGGGCGGCTGCGCACCGCCTTCCCCGATCACGCCGTCACCTCCGAAGAAGCCGGCGCGGATCGGGGCACGGCCCCCGTGCGCTGGCTGGTCGATCCGCTGGACGGCACCACCAACTTCTCCCGCGATAACCCCAACTTCTGCATCTCCATCGCCGCCGCCGAGGGCGAAACCGCCGTGGTCGCCGTGATCGCGGACCCGCTGCGCGGCCTGACCTTCACCGCCACGCGGGGCGGCGGAGCCTGGCTCGACGGCTCCGCGCTGCACACCTCCGGTCGCCGCGAGGCCGCCACGGCGATGTTCACCGCCGACTTCCCGCGTGATCCGGCGCAGCGGGCGGCCCAAATAGCGCACATCAATCACCTGCTGCCCCACGTGCGCACGATGCGGGCCTTAGGCTCGGCGGCCCTGAACATGGCCTACGTAGCCGCCGGGTGGGTGGACTTTTACGTGAACGTCCACCTTTCCCCCTGGGATCACGCCGCCGCCGGGCTGCTGGTGCAAGAAGCGGGCGGCGCCATCGGCACATGCTCCGGCGGCCCCTGGACGCCCTACGTAGCCGATCCCCTGCTGGCCGCCACGCCGGAACTGCTGGCCGCAGTCCACCGCCTGCTGGAGACGCCCCATGCGTAAGCTCCGCCGCCTGCTCGGCTTGCTGATCGCGATCCTGCTTCTGCCGGGCGCACTCTCCGCCCAAGACGATCCGCGCACGGCGTTACTGACCGCCGTCAACGCCGCGCGGCTCTCCGAAGGACAAACCCCGCTTAGCGAGTCGCACCTCCTTTCCCAAGCCGCCCAGCAGCGGGCCGACGAGTTGGCCGCGCAACCCAACGCCACGCTCATTGAACCAAAGCCCGACTTCACCCGCCGCATCCGCGAGACCGGCTACCGCGCCTGGGACGAAGGATTGCTGGTAGATGAAGCCGTCTGGGCCGGGATGGGCGGCGCGGACACCGCCTTCCAATGGTTTCACAACAACCTCTGGGGCACATTCACCGATGCCCGCTATCGCGAGTTCGGCGTGGGCTACGCCGTCGACAGCAAAGGCACGCATTATTTCGTGGTGACGTTCGGCTCGCGCCCCGGCGTCTTGCCCATCTTCATCAACGACGGCGCGGACACCACCGACACGCAGCAAGTCGCCCTCCACCTGACCAACGAGGAAGCTGAGCCGATGGGCGATGGCTCTTGGCCGGGCAAAGCCCTCGAAGTGCGCGTGAGCAACACGCCGGACTTCGACGCCGCCGAGTGGCAGCCGTGGGAGAGCCTGTTGCCCTGGCTGCTGGCGGATAACGAACCGGGGGAACACGCCGTCTACGTGGAATTCCGCGACGGCGCGGGCCGCACCGCCG
>WFQZ01000195.1 GCA_015486785.1 Thermoflexales bacterium | reverse complement strand
GGCCGACCCTTCAGATGCTCCCACCTGGCAGGCCTGGGCGCTGCTGGAGCAGCAGGCGGGCAACCGGGAGCGGGCGCGGGAACTCTTTGAGCGGGGCACGCAGGCCGACCCCAAAAACGCTCCCACCTGGCAGGCCTGGGCGATGCTGGAGTTGAAACAGGGCCACGTGCAAGCGGCCCGCTCGCTCTGTGAGCGTGCCCTGCACACCCTGCGCCGCCCCGATGATCGCGCCGATCTGCTGGTGGTGCGGGCGCGGGCCAATGACGCCCTGGGACAGACGCAGGCCGCCGAGGCCGACTTCCGCGCAGCCCTGCGCCTCAACGGGCGCAATCCCCACAACCACCACCACTACGCTGAATTCCTCGCCGCCCACCGCCGCTATGACGAAGCCAACCGCCACCGCTGCGCGATCCTCAAACTCCGCCGTGTGCCCCGCCGGATGCGCCGCAAGGCGCAGCGATACTGTAGAGAGTAGGTGCCAGTTGCGATTAGTTGCGACGCACCTTGGAGGTGCGTCGCAACTTAAACAACTTAACAAAGTGCGTCGCAACTTAACCAAAAAGGAGGACACAAATGAACCGTAACCAACACACTATGGACGAACTTCCCACAGTGGAAAGCATGCACCTGGTCACCTCCACCGACCTCAACCACCATGGCACCCTCTACGCCGGGCGGATGGCCGAATGGGTCGTGGAAGTGGGCTTCCTCACCAGCCGCGCCGCGCTGCGCTGCTCACCGGACCACCTCGTCTGCCTGCGCATCCACGAAATGGACTTCCGCCGGCGGGTGGAAAAAGGGGCCTCGCTGCGCCTGCGCGGCGAAGTCGTCTACGTGGGGCGCACCAGCATCACCATCCACGTGGAAGCCGCGCCCTTCCAGCCGGACGGCTCGGAAGTGACGGCCACCGACGCCCTGCTCACCTACGTCCACATCACGGAAGGCGTCGCCACGCCGCACGGCCTGCAAGCCGCTCCCCCGCAAGGAGAACGGCTGCGCCGCTGGTGGGAACGGGCCACGGCGGCCCATCAAGCACGTTAGTTAGGTGCGCTCAGTTGCGACGCACCTTAAAAACCATCAGGAGGTTAGCTTATGAAGTACAAATACATCGGTCAAAACATCCCCCGGCCCGACGCCGTGGACAAAGTGCTCGGCGCGGCCACCTACATTGACGATCTCTACCTGCCGGGGATGCTCTACGCAGCGATCCTGCGTCCGGAGTACGCCCACGCCAAAATCCTGAGCCTGGAAACCGCCGCCGCCGAAGCCATGCCCGGCGTCGTCAAAGTCGTCACCGGCGCGGGCTGCACCATCCGCTACGGCGACAACATCAAAGACCTCACCCCCATGGCGGTGGACCGAGTGCGGCACATCGGCGAACCGCTGGCCGCCGTCATCGCCGACACGCCGTGGCACGCTCGCGCCGCGCTCGCCAAAATCCGCGTGACATACGAACCGTTGCCCGTCTACGTGGACGCGCGGGAGGCGATGCGCGAAGACGCCGTGCTCATCCACGAAGACAACGGCGAAATCTGGCACCTTCCCACCCTCAGCCCCATCCCCGGCACCAACATCGCCGACTACTACCACCTGGTCAAAGGGCGCGGCGAGGCCGGATTTGAAGAAGCCGAGGTCATCGTCGAAGGCGAATTCCTGTATCCCTTCGGCTCGGCGGCGGCCATTGAACCGCACGGGGCCATCGTGTGGTTCAAACCAGACCGCACCATTGAAGTGTGGTCCTCGTCCATCTGCCCCTTCATCATCCGCGAAGACCTGGCGCACGCCTACGGGCGGCCACTCAGCGACGTGCGCGTCCACATCCCCGAACTGGGCGGCTGCTTCGGCTACAAATCCGACATCACCGTAGAGCAGACGGTGGCCTACATCGCCAGCTTCGTCCCCGGCCACCCGCTCAAGTGGGTCGCCTCGCGCCAAGAGGACTTCAGCAGCACGCTCATCGCCCACGGCATCCGCACCCGCATGAAGATCGGCGCGAAGAAAGACGGCACGCTGGTAGCACTCAAAACCACCGTGCTGCACTCCACCGGCGCGTATGCCGATACCGGCGTCAACATCACCATCGGCGCGACGCACAACTCCACCGGCCCCTACGAGTTCCCCCATTGCGACCTGGAAGGCTACTGTGTTTACACCAACACCCCGCCGGTGGGCGCGTATCGCGGCTACGGCCACCAAGAAGCGCAACTCGCCACCGAGCGCATGATGGACCTGCTGGCCCGCAAGCTGCACATGTCGCCCCTGGAACTGCGGCGCAAGAACTACCTGCGCGAAGGCAGCGTCACCGCGCTGGGCGAGCACCTGTGGCAGAGCAACGGCGACGTGGCCGCCTGCGCCGACCTCGTCGAGCAAGCGATCTTCACCGCCGACAAGCCCGCCGAAGACGAGCAATACTACTACGGGCGCGGGTTCGCCGCGCTGATGAAGTCCCCCAAAGGCGCGCCCTTCTCCACCAAAGGCTGCTACATGAAGATGAACATTGACGGCAGCGTCAGCGTCAACATGGCCGGGGCGGAAGTGGGCCAGGGATTGCGCACCGTCGTGCGGCAAGTGACCGCCGAAGCCCTCAAAATCCCCCCCGAAAAAGTGCGCGTCTACACCGAAATAGACACGCAATTTTCCCCCTACGAATGGCAGACCATCGGCTCAATGTTCACCACGCAAGGCGGGCGGGCCGTCGTGCGCACCGCCGAACGGCTGATCCTCAAACTCAAACAGACCGCGGCCCAAGTGCTGCGCTGCGATCTCGACCTGCTGGACTACGACGGGGAATACGTCTACCTGCGCTCCGATCCTAGCGTGCGCGTAGCCGTCACCAGCATCGCGCGGGGCTACATCCACAGCGACGGGATCACCGTGGGCGAAGTGGCGCAAGCCGTCAGCGACGCCCGCTTGCCCCGCTACTCCAACCCGGACGAAAACGGGCAAGGCACCATGGGCGTCACCTACACCTTCGGGGCGCAAGGCTGCCAGATTCGCATTGAAAAGAAGAGCGGCAAAATCTACGTAGACCACTTCGCCTCCGCCTTCGACGTGGGGCAAGTGATCAACCCGCGCCAGATTCGCGGGCAAGTGCTGGGCGGCGTGCTGATGGCCCTGGGCGCGACCTTGAGCGAGGAACTGCGCTTCGACGAGCAAGGGCGGCTGCTCAACCCGCACTTCTACGAATACCACCTGCCCACGTACAAAGAACGTCCGCCCCGCCAGACGGTGGAATTTGTGGAAACGCCCAGCAAAATCGGGCCGTTCGGCGCACGCGGCTTGGGCGAACATCCGGTCATCGGCGTAGCCCCGGCGATCCTCAACGCCATCTACGACGCCATCGGGGTCGATTTCTACGAAATCCCCATCACGCCCGAAAAGATCAAGCAAGCACTGGCAAAGAAGGAGGAAGCATAATGGAAAGCGTGACCTTTACCCTCAACGGCGTGCCGCGCACGGTGGCGGTGGAACCGGGCTTGATGCTGCTGGATGTGCTCCGTGACGTGCTGCACCTGACCGGCACCAAACGCGGCTGCGATAACGGCACCTGCGGCGCGTGTACCGTCGTCGTCAACGGCAAAGCCGTCAAAAGCTGCACCTTTCCGCTGGCCAAGGCGGACGGCGCGGAAATCACCACCATTGAAGGACTGGCGCAAGGCGAGCACCTGCACCCGGTACAACAAGCGTTGGTAGATGCCGGCGCGATTCAATGCGGCTTCTGCACCCCCGGCATCGTGATGGACCTCTACGCCCTCTTCGAGACCCAGCCGGACGCCCCGCAGCAGAAGATTGACAACGTGCTCAACCGGCACTTGTGCCGCTGCACCGGCTACGAAACCATCGCCGAGGCGGCGCACCTGGCGCAAGAGCGCATCAAAGAAACCAAGTAACGGCCCCGTAGGGGCGGGCCCCGCGCCCGCCCCTTCTCG
>WFQZ01000194.1 GCA_015486785.1 Thermoflexales bacterium | reverse complement strand
TTCACATTCCGCGCGTTCCACACAGAGGCGGGCGCCGAGTAGGTGACGCGATTTGTGTCCGGCGACGTCACCCGCGTCATCGGGATACCGTAGAGCACGGCTTCCGTCAGCGACTTCTCGTCGTACTCATCGAAATCCGACTCCTCCAGATAGTACTGCTGCTTGGCATCCTTCAACGCCTGCCCGACCGTCGTCTCACCCCCGGCAAGCAGGTGCTTGGTGAAGTCGAGCATCAACTGCTCCGAAAGACCGATAGAGAACTGATACCCCCATCCAAAGCCGGTATTCCCCACCAACAAGGCCCCGCGTCGCGCCCAGGCTTGGGGCGCATCCAGCGCAGACGCCGTCTCCGGCGGCACATTAAGCCCGGCGTGACATCCCGGCGTCCAGAACAACGTGCCGGTGTAGGCCGCCGTGCCGCCGAGAATCTCATCGCTCCCGACCACGCCTTGGGGTGTGCCGATCTGAAAATGGTTCGCGTGATCGTTGTAAGCTACCAAGGTATGCGTTTGGTTCAGGATGGTGTTGACAAACTGCGTAGCGTCCCAGGTGTTCCCAATCAGCCCGCAGTCGGGGTACAGGCCGTCCGCCAGCAGCGCGGTGCACATCTCCTGGGCCGCGTCCACCAGGATGTCATAACCGGTGACGGCGGCCCCGTCGGCCTCGATCTCCCCGTCGGCGAGAAAAGCATCAATCTGCCCGATGATCTCCTCCGGCGTCTCGATCAACCGCCCGACCCCCATATCGGGCAGGTAGAGCACCCGCTGACCCCACCCCGGCGGGCGGGTCGGCACCCGGTCGCCGTAGAAATCGTCGCTCAAAGTGCGGTCGGCAGCCAGCGCGGCCCCGGTCGTCGTCGTGAGCGGCACCTCACGGTACAGATGCTCCGGGTGATGCGTGCGGTCGCGCACGCGCCGGAAGGGGATCACCCGGTCGTCGCCGATGATAACCAGATTGCCCAGGTCGGGACTGAGGCTCAAATGGGCCACGATTTGGTCGTGGATGGCGTCGGCGACCGCGTTGGCGGCGGAGAAACTGGCCGGATTGGCCAGCCAGACGGCGTAAGCGGAGGCGGTACGCGGGTCGTCCTCGACCTGCAAGACGATCCCATTCGTCGCCTGGGCCAACGCCTGGGCCTTCGCAAGCACTTGCGTCGCCTGAGCCTCGCCGTAGAGAGCGGCCAGACGCTCGCGGTTGGTGACGATGAGCACGTCGAGGTCAAAGGGCTGATCGGTGACGACCAGCGTCCGCGTGCTCGCCGGCGACCAGTCCCCCTCATCGTCCTGGACGGTGAAGGAGATGGTGTGCGTGCCGGTGGAGAGCGTGGAGGCGGACAGCGTCAGCGTGGGGGTGTCCCCCAGGTCGCCGTCCAGACTTGACCACCAGCGGTAGGCGACGATGCGCCCGCCGTTCTCGTCGGCGTCCTGGCCGTCCCCGCGCAGGACGACTGTATCCCGCCCCCGCATAACGACGGAGGAACTGAAGGGATGAATCGTCGCCACCGGCACGTAGGTGGGGCGCACGACGGGGGAGCGATAGCAGCCTTGCTGAGCCGTCAACACCTGCTCATCCGTCCCGTCCACCCGGATAGAGTAGATACGCACCCCCGTGCAGCGATACGGATCATCCCCTCGGACAAACATCAGCCGTTGATCGGAGAACCAGTAAGTCCACCAGCCCTCATCAGGGTCATCATCCAAACGGTACCTATCAGAGCCATCTACATTCATTACCGTTGGATGTTGCCCGCCTACAAATCCAATGAACCCGATTCTGTTCGTCGTGGGTGACCAAGAGCCATACCACCCATAGACTATGAAGTGCGGGTTGGAGCCGTCGGCGTTCATCACAAAGACAGAGCCGTTTTGCGAGTTGCGGTTCGTGGTGAACTCAATATGCTGCCCATCGGGTGACCATTTGGGATACCAATCGTCCTTGTTGTCCGGCGGCGTGAGCAGAATCTGTTTGTTGCTGCCGTCGGCGTTCATCTTGATGATCGTGTAACGGCCACTGTAAGAAGCCATGTAGACAATCTGACTGCAATCAGGCGACCAGTCGGGATTGTAGGCGTAGTGACTCCCCGGCCCGCTGCTCTCAGTTGTCAGATTCGCTAGGTGATGGCCGTTGACGTCCATCACATGAACATCTCCGCCGGAAACGTAGAGAATCCGCTGATCCCAAGGGCAAATGGCCGGGTCCCAGCCATCGGTGAGGTATTGAGCACTGCCATCCTCATTCATCCGCCAAATCTCGCGCTCAGAAGACGAAGCACCACCACTCACGTAAACGATGGGCCAATCGGACGTGTCCGTCGGCAACACTAAATCCACCTGCTGACCGCGTGTGCCGACCTGATAGGTCAGCGTGCGGCTGCGCCCGCCGCTGGACGCCGTGAGGGTGATCGTCTCGCCCACCGCGACCGAAAGCGGCGCGTCGCTGAGCGAAGCGAAAAAGTACGGCGTGTCGCTATGCCAGCCCGGCGCGGTCGTGACCGCCAGCGTCCCGTGGGTGCTTTGAATCGTCACCTGCTGGCTGACCGTCGTAATCGTACAGATAGCCGAAGAGACAACAGGCCGGGTCCGGCTCACCGGCGGGGTTGACGCCGCCGCACTCCTCCGGCAAGGGGATGGGAGGGGCGTCGTCCGCGTAACGTTGCTGCGCGTACACCGCACCCGCCCCCGGCCCGCCGGGCATACGATTGCCAGCCAGGCTAGAGACCAACACCAAAATCGTGGCCGTCAAGACTACCAACATCAAACGAGTTTCGCGCTTCATTTCAGGTACCTCCTTTTCAATCAACTACAGCGCAAATAAAACGGCATTAAAAATGAGCCGGGCCTGGTGTGCCAGAGACTTCAAGCCCTTAGGTGCGACGCACTTCGGAAGTGCGTCGCACCGGCGTAGGCTCTTCCTCCGCGCCCCTATTCGCAGTAGGATTCCCAGCCCCGCCCCCACACGGCAAAGGCCGCCCACTTGCCCGGATACGGATACCGGCGGCGCAGAGTCAACTGCGCGGCACGTAAGGCATCCGCCACCGATTCCCCGGCGACCAGATGGGCGTAAAACTCCTGCATCAGCAACGACGTGACCCGATCATCAACCTGCCAGCGGCTCGCCACCAACGCCGACGCCCCGGCGAAGAAGAAGGCCGGCGTCAGGCCGAGCACCTCGCCGCCGCGCCCTTTCCCCAAGCCGGTCTGGCAGCCGCTCAACGTCACCAACGCCGCCGAAAGACGCAGATCGTACACATCGCCGGCCGTGAACGGCCCGTCGGCCAAGTGGAGGTAGGAGAGCAGCGGCGCGTCGGCGCGGAAGAGACCGTGCGAAGCGAGTGGGGAGAACCTGCGCCGTTACTCCGCAGGGGGCGGGTTGGTGCATATCGCTTCGCAC
>WFQZ01000193.1 GCA_015486785.1 Thermoflexales bacterium | reverse complement strand
GTATTTGAGCGGGCTTTCGCCGGAGGGCATGAAGTCCACGTCGTCGGGCAGCAAGACCGGCAAATCTTCGTAGGGCACCGGCACGATGCCGCACTTATCGCAGTAGACGATGGGAATCGGCGAACCCCAGTACCGCTGACGGCTGATCAGCCAGTCACGCAGACGGTAGCTGACCGCTTTCTTGCCCTGGCCGCGCGACGCGAGCCAGGCGGTCACCTTCTCCACCGCCGGATGCGGGGCCGGCGTGCCGTTGAACTCGCCGGAGTTGATCATCACCCCGGTGCCGGGGTAAGCTCGCGGCAACGGCAACGGGCGACCTTCCTCAATCCACTCTTCGGTTTCAATGACCACGGGAATCGGGAGATCGTATTTCTGCGCGAAGGCAAAGTCGCGCTCATCGTGCGCCGGAACGGCCATGATCGCGCCGGTGCCGTAAGTCATCATCACGTAATCGGCAATCCAAATGGGGATACGCTCCCCGTTCACCGGATTGATCGCGTAAGCTCCGGTGAAAACGCCCGTCTTTTCGCGGTCTTTGCTCTGCCGCTCAATCTCACTGCTCCGCGCGGCGCGGTGCTGATAGGCTTGCACGGACTCGGCGAACTCCGGCTTGGTGATCAGGTCTACCAACGGATGCTCCGGGGCCAACACCATGAAGGTCGCGCCCCACAGAGTATCAGGGCGCGTGGTGAAGACGACCAGATCGCTGTCGTGCTCCGCCGCGTCGGCGGGCATATCCTCCGGGGCGACCTTGAAGACAACTTCCGCGCCTTCGCTGCGCCCGATCCAGTTGGTTTGCGCGGTCTTGATCTTGTCCGGCCAATCAATCTGCGAAAAATCTAACAACTCATCGGCATAGTCGGTGATCTTCCAGAACCACTGTTCCAGGTTCTTTTTGAGCACCGGAGTGCCGCAGCGTTCACAAACCCGTTCTTCACCGATGACCTGCTCGCGGGCCAACGTGGTTTTGCAGTGCGGGCAGTAATCCACCGGGGATTCCTTGCGGTAGGCCAATCCCATCTCGTAGAGCTTGAGGAACAGCCATTCCGTCCAGCGGTAATAACGCGGATCACAGGAAACGGCCTCACGGTCCCAATCGAACATCGCGCCCATCGTGCGCAACTGCTCCCGCTCGTGCTCAATGTTCTGCATCGTCCAGGTTTTGGGATGAATGCGCCGTTGAATTGCCGCGTTCTCAGCAGGCAGCCCGAAGGCATCGAAGCCCATCGGGAACATCACGTTGTAGCCCTGCATGCGCTTGAAACGAGCACGGGCATCGCTGGGCGTCATCGCGTACCAATGCCCGATATGCAAGTTCCCGCTGGGATAAGGCAACATCGTCAACGCATAAAACTTGGGTTTGCTGTGATCAATCACCGATTTGTAGAGCTTGTCAGCCTCCCATTTCTCACGCCATTTCGCTTCGATTACCTGCGGGTCATAGTTGGACATTGTTTTTCCTCCAAAAGCAAGATTCACTTCCCAAAAGTTACGGTCATTCAACCGAGCAAGCATTCTACCCTCAAGTACGGAAAAATCCAGCCGCCGAGATTCTAACCCAAGCCCAATCAAATCTTGCCTATGTATTTTTAGAGAGTATAATAACTTCATCTAGTTGGTATGGAGGAAAGGTGAATCTTCCCCAAGGACAGCCAACCATCACCCAGGGAATGATTTGCCCCGCAAAGTGCGCCCCTTCCACAAAGATGGCCGAAAAGACAAAAACATCGCCTAAGTTGGAGTGAAATTATTGTGAGCGGCATCCTATCTCTCGCCGGAAAGACAATCGGGAAGTACCAAATCATTGAACACATCGGCCATGGCGGTATGGCGGAAGTCTACAAGGCCGAGCATATCCGGCTAGGGCGGATGGTGGCGGTCAAAGTGTTGCACCCGTTTTTGGCCGACGAGGAAGGGTTTGTGGTGCGCTTCCAGCGCGAGGCCCGCATCGTAGCCACGCTGCGCCATCCCAACATCGTCCAGGTTTACGATTTCGACTACAACGACGAAATCAAAATCTACTACATGGTGATGGAATACATAGATGGCCCTACCCTCAAGAGCCGCCTCGCCAAGGGAGCTTTGCCGGTGCTGGAAGCAGTCCACGTGGGGATCGCCATCGCCGAAGCTCTGGAGTACGCTCACAAGCGCGGCATGATCCACCGAGACGTTAAACCGGCGAACATCATGTTCACCTCCGATAACCAACCGGTGTTGACGGATTTCGGCATCGCCAAGATGCTCTCGCTCACCGATCTGACGGCCAGCGGCGCGATGATCGGGACGCCGGCGTACATGTCCCCCGAAATCGGGATGGGCAAGCATGCCACCGAGTCTTCCGACATCTACTCATTGGGCGTGGTGCTCTATCAAATGCTCACCGGGAGATTGCCCTTTGAGTCCGATTCGCCGATGGGGATGGTGATGCAGCACATCAACGACGCGCCCCCGCTGCCGGCGCAATTTGTTCCCACGCTCCCTTCTCCGGTGGAAGTGGTCGTCCTTCGCGCCCTGAACAAGCAGCCGGAGGATCGTTTTGCAACCGCCGGAGAGATGGCCGCGGCCTTACGGCGAGCCATCGGGCTGGATACACCGCCGAGCGACGTGGTGGAAGTCACCGAGCCGCCGATAAGCGCGGACGAAGAAGAAAGTTTGCTGGTTAAAACCTGGCCCTCGGAAAACGAGGCAATCACCCCTACACCTATGACGCCCACAGCACGCCGCTATTCCACATCCCCCCCGCAAGTTCAGACCACTCAGCCGCCGCGCAAGCGCAAGATGCCCTTGTTACGAGCGATACTGCTCCTGCTGGTGCTCCTTTCCCTGACCGGACTGGGATGGGAAGCCTACAGTTTGGGGAAGCTCCCGCCGACGGTGCAACAGTGGCTAACCACACAGCCCTACATCGCGCTTCCGGGATTGGAGTCGCCCGCTCCCACCGCGACCGCCACGGCAAAGGTGGAGACTCCGACCGCCACACCACGCCCCCCGGCCACGCCGACCTTCACCGTCGCGCCGATTATCACGCCCACGGCAACGTTAAATTGCGCCCTGCGCGTGCGGACGGACGAGGTACACCTTGAACCGGATGGCGACATCCCGCCGGGGAGCAACATTGTAGCGTATGTCACCTTGCGCAACCAGGGAGCCTGTCCCTGGCCCACGGCTCTGCAACTCGCCTTCGCCTCTGGGGAACAAATGCAGGCTCCGAGCGAGCCATTTCCCATCCGCAAGCTGGCCCCGGGAGAGCAGTTGCAAGTCATCATCCCGATGCAAGCACCCGCAGAACTGGGGACGTACACATCAAGATGGGAGATCAGGGAGCCAAACGGACACGTCGTAGGGCAGCCGGTAGTGATCAAAGTAAACGTGGCCGACGTGCCCACGCCCACACCATCACCGCAAGCTGCCACCGCCGAGGGGACCGATCCTACGCCCACCGTGCAGCCGATGGAACTGGCCCAACCGGTTCTGAAAAGCTGGCAGGATAACGAGCAAGACGGCACGTGGCAAGGAACTATCTCGCTGCAAGCAAGCGGCGGGCAAGGGGATTATCGCTTCTACAGAGATAAAGTCAGCGCGGCGACCTTGCTCCCTCAGCCCAGCCTCACGTTCCGGTGGCAACGTTGCAAAGATTATCCGCTCAAGGTGTGGGTGCTTTCCGGCAACGAGGTTAGCAGTTGGGAAGGGGTCATCCCTTACCCGGCGGCGGATCAATGCCGCTAATCGCCGTACCTTACGGCAAGGATATTTCCAGCGCGGGCCGTCCATCCACGAGCAGCCGCTCGCCGGTCTCCTGAAGGTAAAACCCCACTTGCAATTTGTACGGCCCCGGCGGCAACGAAGCGGGCACGGCCAACGTATGCTCATCCGTCACCACTTCGCCCTTCATCCACAGCGATGTGGGATACGCCCCGGCGCGAGGCCCTTCATCCACCTGCGCGAGGATGCGCCCGGAGGCGTCCACCAGATGCACAAAGACCGTGTAATCCTTCGTGGTCTCGGATAACGTCTGCCAGACCCAGGTCACGGTCAACGGCTGACCCGCCTTGAGCGTCCCCGACGAGTACCCCAGCAACGAAATCTCGCCCCCGAAATCAGCTTGCAGCGCATGGCGCAAGGGCGGCGTGGTGAACTCGCGGGCGGGCTGCGTGACGGTGATCGTTCCCAGCGACCCCAGCGGGATGCGCCCCACCGACAATTGCACCTCGTAGCGTCCGGAGGGCAGATCGCGGGGCAGACGGCTTGGGACACGAGCCTCCACCAGGGAATGGGGTGACCAGGCGGAGAAAGGATAGCCGTTGACCGGCGGGCCGGCGTAGAGCGGCAGCGATTGCGCCCCCTTCAAGGTGACAGTCATGCCCACGTGGGGCAACTGAAATTCTGCGGATCGCCAGCACAACGTCAGCGGCAGCACCTCTCCGGCACGAATCTCCGCCTCGGCATTCCAGCCCACCAAGCACAAGCCATCGGGCAAGCAACGCTCCGGACGGCGCAGCGTGGGGCAGAAATCGCGCCAAGCCGAGTTATCCGGCGGGGCATTCCGGGGCAAAATCTCCAACGGGAACTTCGCCTCCAGCCCGGCGAACTGCTCGCCTTGCAAGCGCGGCAAGCTCGTGTGCTGCTGCGCATCGTAAAAGCTCACCGCCAGTTGATACGTTTTGCCCGGCGGAATCCCCGGCGGCGGGACGAGCACGTATTGATCCCACACCACATCCCCCACACGCCACATTTCCGGCGGATAATGGAATGCCAAGGTGCGTGCCCATTCGCCGGTGCGCGGCTCAACCAAACGCACCACCGGTTGCAGGGATGGATAGGGAGCTTGCACGGCCCACGTCAATTGCACCGGGCAAGGCTGCCCAACGCGACAAGCCGTAGCCGCGCGGGCCGCGTACAGTTTGACCACGTGCGCGAAATCATCCGCAGGATATTTGGGGCGGAGCGCGGCCAACTGCACCTCGGTCAACGTGTAAGCGGACAAGGCCGGGTGCCCCGCCGGATCGTCCAAGTGCGCAACCTGCCACATCGCCGTGACGGACGCGGGCCACGGGGCGGGCGGTTTGAGCGTGCGCGGCCAGAGATACAACGCATCGCCGTGGGACGGCAAGACCAACGTTGCGCCGCCGGTGAGCCATTTGGCCTGCGCGTATCGCGGCGAGAGCGCGGCCACCGTCGGATGGCGGTAATGACGGCTGGCAATGTACACGGTGGTTTGAGGCGGCGCGTCATCTAAGGCCTGCGCCGCCAGCACCATCTCCCCATCGGCGGCGTAAAACAGCTCGGTGGATGAAGCCCAGCGGAGGTAAGCCTCACCGCACACCTTCCCCCCGACGATCAACAACAAGGCCACCACCATCCGCAGCACCGTTCTGTGGGGTAGGAAGCGGAGCAACTGCGTGATGCCCAAGGCCGGGAAGATCGCCAGGAACGGATAGACGCCCACCATCCGCAGATTGCTGGGCGTAATCGCCGAGGTAGCCAGAGCACTGGGCAAGATCATCACCGGCAACACCAGCAGCAGGAAGCCGCGAGCCGCGTTATCCACTTCGTCGCGCGGTCGCCACAGGAACCACAGCAGCCCGATCCCCGCCAGCAACATGCCGACCGGCGTCAGCAGGGGCTGATGGGGAATGTTGAAGCGGATGTAAGGGTCTCCCGCGCCCGGCACCACCATCGCTTGAACGCAGGCCCACACGCCGCGCCATGCCTCGCGCCACGACGGAGCGGCCACTTGCATCACGCGCGTGGAGAAGGTGCCGGGGTGACGCAGGAAGTACCATCCCAGCGGCGCAAACGTGATCGCGGCAGCCAGCAGCGCGATCCCCGATTCCCGCACCCGCGAGAGCCGCCGTTCATGAGGCGCAGAGAGCAACAGAATCAATCCCGCCGCCAGCAAGGGGATGGGGAACAAACGAGCCGCCAGATAGGTATAGCCGGTCAGCCCCAGGAATATGCCGCCGAGGATCAGCCAGCGGCGGCGATGGGTACGCCATCCGCGCCACAGAGCGGCCACGGTCAAGGCTTGCAGCAGCGGCTGCGAGATAGCGCGGAATCCGTAACGGCTGAGCAACAGGTGCGGGAAAGAGACGGCCAGCAAGGCCGAGGCCAGAATCGCCGTGCAATGGGAGTGCCGTCCTGGGCCGAGCAGCTCGCGGACGGCGCGGTAAGCTGCCGCGACGGTCAACACGCCCAGCATCGCTGCCCCCAAGCGAATCCCCCAAGCCGCCCCGCCGACCATGCGCACCCAAGGCGCAACAGCGTAGAAAAACAAGACTTCTTTGCCGGTGTACGCCTGGATGAAGAGCGGATGGTACGCACCGGAGGCGATTTGTCGGCTCAGGATGACATTGGCCGCTTCGTCGTAGTGCAATCCAACCGGCAAATGAGGGAGATCAATCAGCCTTAACAGCATCGCCGTCCAAAGGACGGCGAGCTTTTCCAAACTGTAAGCGCGTTTCATCGCCACAGAGGCATTTACGATGTTTTCTTCATCACCGCGCTAAGCGGCACTTCTTCCCCACGGGGCAGCCGCCGCAAGTTGATCGCGTGCTTGTAGAAGCCCAACGCGGTCAACCCGGCAGCCACAAGGACGTGGATCAGCGCAAACCCCAACAGGAACACCGCGACCGGGAAGATCACATAGAGCGTCAATGAGCCAAAGACGATGTAATCGCTAATCCAAGTGATCGCAATGATCGTCACAAAAGCCCCCAAGCCCAATCGCCAATCCAGCCCCAGGAACAATCCCAGCAAGGTCGCGATGCCCTTTCCCCCACGGAAGCGCAGCGTCAGCGGGAAGATGTGCCCAATGATGGCCGCCAGCCCGGTCAGGTAAGGGAGTGCCGGTTCGGCAGGATAGAGCGAGCCAACAATCAACATCGGGATCAGCCCCTTGAGGATGTCCACAATGACGGTCGTGAGGCCGTAGCGCCAGCCCAGCACAATCGTGGCGTTGGATGCGCCCACGTTACCGGAGCCATGCTCACGAATATCAATGCCCCGCGCCATGCGCCCCAATAGATACGCCGTGGGTAGATTCCCGAAGACATATCCAACCGTGAGAGCAATCACCATAGAAGACATACTAAACTCCTTACATTTGACTAATGGAACTGATTTTTCACCTGGCGGTGAAGGTATGAACATTATAACATATCGGCGGGGGAACGGCTCACCGTAAGAGGCGCGGAAGTCACTGCTTTTATGTCGGCACGCAAGCGGGCGATCTATGGGGACGACACGGCAAGTGACGCATTAGCCGCGTTGAGGGCGTCTTGCAAGGCCAGGATGCCGGGATGTTGCTCATTGAGCAACTGCAACACGTCGCGATCATGCTGCAATTGCGGCATAGCCCCCGCAACCACATCATCGGAGAGCGACATGAAGAGCATCTCAATTTCCTGGAATAGGTTGGGAGGCACGTCCCGCCCGGAGTCAAGCAAGGCCCGCGTCTCATAAATCCGCCGTTCCAGCAGCACCAAGCGCACCTCATCGCGGCGCGGGGAAGGCGTCAGCGTCATCCACAGGGATTCGGCCTGCCGCTCAATGGCGTAGAGAGAGTCGCCGGGGATGCTGGCGCCCGAAGCAAACACGATCCCCACGTATCCGCCCAGGAACCCTAGCAGCAGCAGGAACGAGAAGAGCGGATACGCCAGCCGCAGCGAGGTCAACCGGCGGCGCGGTGGCGTGAGCGAGGCCGCGTTTTGTTGCGCCCGCTGCCAAAGTTGCCGGCGCGTCGCCGGAGCAAGCGGGGGCGTCTGTGGCAAGGTCGTTTCCAGCCAATGTTCAACCTCAGAATATCGGCCATCAGGCCGTGGGGAAAAGAATTTCATCGTATCCTCCTCAAGTTTCACGCTGGGCAATAAAAAGCTGTTTTTGTTCCAAGATACGCTGTAGTTTCTTCAAAGCCCGCCGAGTTTTGCTCTTGACGGCGTTCTCGTTGCTATGAATCACGGCGGCAATCTCGCGGTTTTTCAGACCGGCGGCGAAGTGCAATAGGATCACTTCCCGCTCGGCGGGGGTAAGGTAGTGCAGCACCTGTTGCACCTGCAAATACTCTAACCGGCTATCCGCTGAGTCAGGCTGGACACTATCGGAGCGAGCTTGATGCAGCAACTCATGGTAGTGTTTCTCGCGCCGATGCGTCGCCCGCCAGTAATCCGAGAGCCGCGCCCTGGCAATGCGAAACAACCAAGCTCCAAACGGCAATCCGCGATCTTCATAGCGCGGCAAACTCACGATCATATGGGTAAACACCTCCGCCGTTAAATCTTCGGCGGTCATCGCATCACCGGTACGGTACAGCATAAAGCGATACACCGCATCCACGTACCACTCGTAAAGTTGACCCAAGGCATCTTTATCACCCTGCTTCGCCCGTTGGAGGATCGTCTGTTCTTCTGGCGGAGGTTTCATGTGCTCCTCTGATTCGTTAGCTGTCCTCCGCAATTATATATCGTCGGAGCTACGTGCCCAGGTACGCGCGTCCGTTAGATGATCCGCCGGTTGACCCGTCGCCGGTTTCGCAAGGAGGTTTCAACAATCCTATGCCCAAGGCGATTCAATCTGCTTGAGCGAAAATCATGGTCACATAACTACCCGTGACTGGTTGAAAAAGTGTTATATAATAAGTGTAGTGTTCAAGTTCTGTTAGAGAAGGTAACCTATGCCAACTTTAATTAACCAGCGTTACCGAGTACTCCAAGAACTAAATGC
>WFQZ01000192.1 GCA_015486785.1 Thermoflexales bacterium | reverse complement strand
TCCTTGGTGCGGTCCAACGCGGCGATGATCTTGACCGTCTCCGGCAACGCGCCCACGAAGTCTTTGACGCTGAAGGGACGATACAAGCGCACTTTGAGCACGCCGACTTTCTCGCCCTGCGCCACGAGGTATTCCACCGTCTCGTGGGCCACTTCCGCGCCGGACCCCATCAGCACGATCACGCGGTCGGCGTCCGGTGCGCCCACGTAGTCAAAGAGGTGGTAATGGCGTCCGGTCAACGATGCGAATTTGTCCATTGCCTGCTGCACGATGGCGGGCGTCTTGAGGTAATACGGATTCACCGTCTCCCGCGCTTGGAAGAAGACATCGGGATTCTGCGATGTGCCGCGAATGAAGGGATTGTCGGGATTGAGTGCCCGCGCTCGGTGCGCTTGCACCAATTCATCGTTGATCATCGCCTTCATATCCTCGCGCGTCAGTTGCTCAATCTTGTTGATTTCGTGGCTGGTGCGGAAACCATCGAAGAAGTGAACGAACGGCACGCGGGCTTCTAGCGTGGATGCTTGAGCAATCAAGGCGAAGTCGTGCGCTTCTTGCACGGAATTGCTTGCCAGCAGCGCGAAGCCGGTGGCACGAGTTGCCATCACGTCACTGTGATCCCCGAAGATGGACAATGCTTGTGCCGCTACGCTGCGGGCCGCCACATTGAAAACGCCGGAGGTCAACTCACCGGCGATTTTGTACATATTGGGGATCATCAGCAGCAAGCCTTGAGAGGCGGTAAATGTCGTCGTCAATGCTCCGGTCTGCAAGGCGCCATGCACCGCTCCCGCCGCGCCGCCTTCGGCCTGCATTTCGGCGACCAGAGGAACTGTGCCCCAGATGTTCGTCTCTCCCGCCGCCGAATAAGCGTCGGCCAGCTCGCCCATCGGCGTGGAGGGAGTTATTGGGTAAATGGCAATCACTTCGTTGATCTTGTGGGCTACGTAAGCCGCTGCGGTATTGCCATCCACCGTCACCATTTTGCGTTTCGTCATAAGGTGCCTCCTAAACTCGTGGATTAAATTATGAAGCACAAACGTGCTTCTCGTTGCTCAGGCTTCATTATAGCATGGAAATCGGCAGCGGAGCAATCACGCGGTGCGCAACTTGACGATCACGCGGCTCGTCTATACAATGAGTTAGCGGTTTCATTGCCTTAAAGGAGGTGGAGAATGTGGTGGCCGTCACTAAGTATCGCGGAACAGATTTTCTACGCCGTAGCTATTGGCTCCTCTGTGATCTTGCTTTTCCTCTTTCTGCTCAACCTGATCGGCCTGGGCGGGCATGACTTGGATATGGATCATGATCTCCACGTGGAAGGGCTGGATTTACACGATGTCCACCTGGGAGATCTGCCCCACGATTTTGATCACGATCTAGGCGCGGAACATCCTGACCTCACCGCTCACGGAGACGGTTTAGCCTTCATCTCATTCCGCACCATTTTGGCTTTCCTGGTGGGCTTCGGCTGGACCGGCGTGGTGATGACCGCGGCCCATGCTCCGCTCTTCGTCACGCTGCTCCTGGCCATCGGCGTGGGCGCGATCTTCATGCTCGTCGTTTTCTGGCTGATGCGGATGATCTACAGCCTGGCCGAATCGGGGAACATAGACTTCACCAACGCTTTGGGAGTCACCGGCACGGTGTACATCCCCATCCCGCCTCAAGGACAAGGCAGCGGGCAAGTGCAATTGGTCGTGCAGGGGCGGCTGCGGGAAATCCAGGCGATCACCGATAGCGAAGAAGCCTTGCCCACAGGTACGCAAGTGCGTGTGGTGCGCGTGCTGAGTGACAACACTTTGTTAGTGCGCAAGGTCAATTTGGACTCACGACGTACCTACAGCTTCTTGCCGTGAGTAAACACTTAAGGAGGGCTATGAAAAGTTACTGCGAACTGTTCTTGAGCAAAACTCAGATTCATTTCCAAGGAGGCTAATTTATGGGATGGTTAATCTTAATCCTAGCTTTGATGTTTGTCGTGTTCGTCACGATAGTAGCACTGCTCAGTCGCTACAAACGCTGTCCGCCGGATCGCATCCTGGTCATTTACGGTAAAGTGGGCAGCGGGCCGGAAGGGCGACGCTCCTCCCGCTGTCTGCACGGTGGCGCGGCCTTCGTGATGCCGGTGATCCAGGACTATCAATACCTGGACTTGACGCCCATCACGCTGGATATTGACCTGCGCAGTGCGCTTTCGCAACAGAACATCCGTATTGACGTTCCCTCTACTTTCACCGTCGGGATTTCCACCGAGCCGGGGGTGATGGAAAACGCCGCCGAGCGATTGCTGGGGCAAAACCGTGATGAGATCCGCAGCATTGCGGAGGACATCATCTTTGGGCAAACGCGCGTCGTTATCGCCACGATGGAGATCGAAGAGATCAACACCAACCGCGATAAATTCGTCGAAAACATCACCAACAACGTTGAGGTGGAGCTGAAGAAGATCGGCTTGCGGCTGATCAACGTAAACGTTAAAGACATCACCGATGATTCGGGCTACATTGACGCGCTAGGACGTGAAGCCGCCGCCCGCGCGATCAACGAAGCCAAGCAAGCCGTCGCCGAGCAGAACCGAGACGGTGAGATCGGCAAAGCCCGCGCCGAGCAAGAACGTCGTATCCAGGTAGCCAAGGCCAACGCCTTCGCTGTTGAAGGAGAAAACACCGCCCGCATCACCATCGCCGAATCCAACGCCAAGCGCCGTGAGCGGGAGGCCGAGGCCAACCGCAAAGGGACGGCGGCGGAGAAAGTGCAGGCAGCCAAGGCCCTAGAGGAAGCCTACGAAGCCGAGCGCGAAGCAGAACTCAAGCGTGCCGAGCGCGAACGCGCCACGCGCCACGCGGACATCATCGTGGCCGCCGAGATCGCCAAGCAGCGGGTGGAGATCGAAGCCGACGCCGAAGCCGAACGCATCCGCCGTGAGGCCAAGGGTAAAGCCGACGCCCTCTTCTCCAAGCTGGACGCGCAAGCTCGCGGGCAACGTGAAATCCTGCTCAAGCAAGCCGAAGGGCTGAAAGCCATCGTCAGTGCCGCCGGCGGCGACGCCAACATGGCCTCAATGCTGATGATCACCGAGAAGCTGCCCGAACTGGTTGCCACGCAAGTGGAAGCCGTGAAGAACCTGCACATTGACAAAGTGACGGTCTGGGATAGCGGCGCGGCTAACGGCAATCCCACCACCGCCAACTTTATGGCCGGAATGCTCCAGTCCCTTCCGCCGATGCAAGACATGTTCAAAATGGCGGGCATGAAACTCCCCGAATTCCTGAGCATCGAAGAGAAAAAATCACCGCCCCCGGCCCCACCGGAAGAGCCGGCGCCGGATGCGGACACCCCGTCGGCATGAACTCACCGCGAGGCTCTGAGAAATTCAGAGCCTCGCACTTCCAGGAAGGCACTCTATGGTACGCAATGACTACGACGGAGCATGGAAAGAAGCTCTGGAACAGTACTTTGACCACTTCGTGGCCTTCTTCTTCCCAACCGTCTACCGCGACGTGGATTGGTCTCGCCCTTACGAGTTTCTTGATAAGGAACTGCAAAGCGTCGTCAGGGAGGCCGAAACCGGCCCGATGCGGGTTGACAAACTGGTGAAGGTCTGGACCAAGTCCGGTGGTGAAACCTGGGTCCTCATCCACATAGAAATTCAGAGTCAGGCCGAAGAAACCTTCGCCAAGCGTATGTTCACCTACTACTACCGGCTTCTTGACCGCTACCAGCGTCAGGTCGCCAGCTTCTCCGTCCTGGCCGACGAACACGCCCTTTGGCGACCCCATCAATATCAACATCATCTCTGGGGCTGCCGGATGGATTTCACCTTCCCCGCCGTCAAGCTGCTGGACTATCGCCAGCACTGGGACGCGCTCACCCGCGACCCCAACCCCTTCGCCACCGTGGTGATGGCACACCTCAAAGCGCAAGAGACTCATCAAGACTCGGAATCGCGGCGCAGATGGAAAGTCATCTTGACCAAGCGGCTATACGAATTAGGCTATCACAAGCAAGATGTACTCAACTTGTTCCGCTTCATTGATTGGCTGCTCATTCTCCCAGATGCAGCTACCAAACTTTTTTGGCAGGAAGTAAGCACTTTCGAGGAGGAAAAGAACGTGCCTTACATTACCAGTATTGAACAATACGGCATGCAGCAAGGGCTACAACAGGGACTACAACAAGGGTTGCAACAAGGGACGCTACAAGGGCTGCAACAAGGTCGCCGCCAAGGGCTGTTGGCCGGACTAGAAACCGGCTTGCTCCTGCGTTTTGGTGCGGAAGGCCTGCGCCTGATGCCGGAACTGCAACAGGTCACAGACGCGGACATTCTGCAAGCCGTGCTGGAGCGGCTGAAGTCGGCCACGTCTCTGCACGACCTGCGCTCCATCTACCAGGAAGCACTCCCTCAGGAGCCTGCACCCGAATAACCTATGCCCAAGAAGAAATCGCGCGGCGACCTTCCACTCAACGATCCCGGCCTGTACTTCAACCGCGAGTTGAGCTGGATTCAATTCAACTGGCGCGTGCTGGAGGAAGCCTTGGACTCCCGCCATCCGCTCTTGGAGCGGGTGAAATTCCTGTCCATTTTCTCCAGCAACCTAGACGAGTTCTTTATGATCCGCGTCTCCGGCCTCAGACGGCAACTTGAGGCCGGCGTGACTGGCGTCAGCCCGGATGGATTGACCCCGGCGGAGCAGCTATCCGCCGTCCACCGCGCCCTTTCTCCCCACCTCGCCACCCAAATGCGGTGCTGGCGGGAAGACCTGCTCCCCAAACTCGCCGCCCGGCGCGTCCGCATTCTGAGCTACGCTCAACTGAAGCGCAAACAACGCAAGCTCCTGCGCCGCTACTTTGAGCGCGAGATCTTCCCCATCCTCACCCCGATGGCCTTCGACCCCGGCCAC
>WFQZ01000191.1 GCA_015486785.1 Thermoflexales bacterium | reverse complement strand
TGGCTCTTTGATAGCGTGCAGTTGGACGAGTTCCTCGGCGCGGTGCATCTGCCCGCCGAGTGGGGCGAGGTGCTGCGCTGGGGGAGCTTGGCGGTGTTGTTCGGCGCGGCTCTGTATCCCGCGCTGGCGATTCCGGCCAAGGTGCATGACCGCTGGGACGTCCACGCGCCGCACACTTTGGACGGGGCCGTGTACATGGACTACGTCACGCAATACGAAAACAACGTTGCCATTCCGCTGCACGTGGACGCGGAGGTCATCCGCTGGATGCAGGATCACATCGTCGGATCGCCGACGATCATTGAAGCGCAGGCGGAGCGGGAGTATCTGTGGGGCAATCGCATCAGCATCTACACCGGTTTGCCTTCCGTGGCCGCGTGGCGTTGGCATCAAGTGCAGCAGCGGCAGATTATGCCGCCGGGCACGGTGGAAGCGCGACAAGCGGATATCCGCAGTTTCTACAACACCGGCAACCCCGAATTGGCGCGGGAACTGCTGCGCCGCTATCAAGTGCGCTATGTGATCCTCACGCCCTACGAGCAGGCTTACATGATGCCGGAAGGGCTGCCTAAGTTTTCCACGATGGTACGGCGCGGCTGGCTCAAAGCGGTCTATCAGCAAGATGGGGCGACCGTCTACGAAGTGCTGCCCTGACGCAGTACCGCGTAGAGCGTTAGATCGTTGGTGTGCCCGTCGGCGCGGAAGAGGCTGCCGATGCGCAATCCGGCGGCCTCGGCCAGGGCGCGAGTTTCCGCCTCGTTGATCAGGTGGACGTAGCGCAAGCCGTACCCGTCCCGCCGCCAGTCGAGCAGGTAATCCCCCGGCTCCACGTCCTGCGGCGTGAGGTGAATCGTTTCCCAGGGCTGGACGCGCTTGCGCAGGCGCGGGATGTTGAGGAATTGCCAGTTGGCGAGGATCAGCCGCCCGCGCGGGGCGAGCAGTTGCGCGGCCTGGGTGACGATCCGTCGGCGATGCGCCGCGCCGGGGATGTGGTGCAGAACCGCCCGCAGCAAAATCCAGTCGAACTCGCGACCCAAAGCGGCGTAGTCCTCGGAGAGCAAATCCAACTGCACAAAGCGCGTCGTCACCGGCGCGGAGGCCGTTTTTTCTCGCGCCCGCGCCAGGAGCGAGGTCGAAAAGTCCCCGCCGACGTAGTGGCATCCGGGCGGCAGCATCCACACCACGCGCCCCGGCCCGCAACCCAAGTCCAAGAAACGATCCCCAGGACGCACGGGCGATAAGGCCCGCTGCAATCCCGGCTCCGTGGGGGCGCGGGATGCGGTGAAAGAGGCCGCAAATTGCTCGTAAAACGCGCGGTTTAACTCGTTCAGTTGCTTCACTACGGCTGGATCCATGTGCTCCTCCTGGGCGGACACGATTTAACAACCTTCTCCGATTTCGTCAAGCGGTGGTTTTGTATGGTCGGCGAGATGGTATAATCTGTCAAATGGTGAAAGGTGGAGTTCCAGAGAAATTAGATTTAAGTGAGAATGGAGAACGCGCGGCGGTGCTGGCCGTCCTGCAAGCTCTGCAAGCATTACCGGAATCGCAACGGCAACTGACCTCCGTGCTCAGACGCCATCCTCGGCCCAACGGGAAATTTTACGCCAAGTCGCAATTGCTGGATGCGTATTTGCAGCTCGTGGAGGAGGGGGCTTTTCCGGCAGATTCCAAGCTGCGGCGGCGATTGCGGGGCCGTCCGGTACGCACCATCTCCGGCGTCGCGCCGGTGGCCGTGCTGACCAAGCCCTATCCTTGCCCCGGCCACTGCATTTTTTGCCCCGAACAAGCACAGGCCCCCAAAAGTTACCTCGATGGTGAGCCGGGGGTGTTACGGGCGATCCAAAACCACTACGATCCCTTCGAGCAAACGCACGTGCGCATCCAATCGCTGCACGCGCTGGGACACAGCACCGACAAAATCGAACTGCTGATTTTGGGCGGTACGTGGTCCTTTTACCCGCAATCCTACCGCGAGTGGTTCTTGCGCCGCTGCTTCGACGCGCTAAACGAGCGCGAATCCGCCACGCTGGACGAAGCTCTGCGCCGCAACGAAACCGCCGCGCATCGCAACGTCGGCCTGGTGATCGAAACGCGCCCCGATTGGATCACGCCCCAGGAGATCGTCGCGCTGCGCCAGCAAGGCGTGACCAAAGTCCAGGTGGGGGCGCAGTCCTTTGATGATCGCATCCTGGCGTTGAACAAACGCGGGCACACGGTGCAGGATGTGCGGGACGCGGTGCGTCGTCTGCGCCTGGCGGGATTCAAGATCGTGCTGCACTGGATGCCCAACTTGTACGGAGCGACCCCGGAGTCGGATTTGGCGGATTTCAAGCGGCTGTGGGACGATCCGGCCTTGCGCCCGGACGAGATGAAAATCTACCCCACGGCCTTGCTGGAACATACCGAGTTGTACGATCTATGGGAGCAGGGGAAATATCAGCCCTACGAGGAAGAAACGCTCATTGAGCTGCTGATCCGCTGCAAAACGACCATCCAACCTTATTGCCGCGTCAACCGGCTGATGCGCGACATCCCCTCGCAGTACATCGTCGCCGGAACGACCAAGAGCAATCTGCGGCAGATCGTCCAACAGCGGATGCAGCAGCGAGGCTTGCATTGTCAGTGTATCCGCTGCCGCGAGCTGCGCGGGAAGAAGTCGGCGGACTTCGAACATGTGCAGTTTGAGGATGTGGTCTACGAAACGGACGTCACCACGGAGCATTTTATGCAGTACCTGACGCCCGAAGGCTACTTGGCGGGATTCTTGCGGCTTTCTTTGCCCCACGAACCGCGAGACCTGGCCGAGATTCCCTTGCCGGAGATCCGCGAGGCGGCGATGGTGCGGGAATTGCACGTCTACGGCCCGGCGCAATCGCTGGGTCGACGGGGACGGGGCGGCCAGCATCGTGGGCTGGGCACGCATCTGCTGGACCGGGCCGCCGCGCTGGCCCGCGAGGCCGGATTCGGTGAGTTGGCCGTGATCGCCGCTGTGGGCACACGTCCGTACTATCAGGCACGAGGGTTTACGCTAAGGCGCGGTGTGGGGCGCGGTGTAGGGGCGCAGTGCTACTACGCCCCTACTACCACGCCTCTACTTTATCCAATTCGTAAGCTGTAGAAGGGAATTTTTATGCAAGATCAATATAATGTGATGTTACGTCGCGTGAGCCGCACCTTCGCGCTGTCCATTGAG